>JAGQZL010000068.1 GCA_020434915.1 Allomuricauda sp.
ATTAAAGGACTATGTTTACCTTAATTTAACATTTCAATAAGCCGTTAAATAAAATGCCAATATGTTGTTTTCAACTGTTGGTTTTCCCATTTTTGCTTAAAATTTTGAACATGCCAAGTATCTCTGAAAAAGGGGGGCAAATGCCCGCTTCTCCCATCCGAAAATTGGTTCCTTATGCCGAAGCTGCAAAAAAAAGAGGAACCCACGTCATTCACCTGAACATAGGTCAGCCTGATATCAAAACACCAAAAGTGGCGCTGGATGCAGTCCGTAACCACAATATTGAGGTGCTTGCCTATAGTATGACCGAGGGATCGGAAGTATACAGAGAAAAGATAGCGGCGTATTATGCAAAAAAAGACATTCATGTTACAGCAAAGGACATCATAGTGACCACGGGGGGTTCCGAAGCACTCTCCTTTGCCATGGGTACCATTATGGACAATGGAGATGAAATCATCATTCCAGAACCATTTTATGCTAACTATAACGGTTTTGCCACGGCTTCGGGTGTAAAGGTGGTCCCCATTGTATCAACCATTGAAAACAATTTTGCCCTCCCCCCCATTTCGGAGTTCGAAAAACTTATTTCCCCTAAAACCAAGGCCATTCTCATTTGCAACCCTGGAAATCCAACGGGATATCTTTACAGCAAAGAGGAAATACAGCAATTGGCCGATTTGGTGAAAAAATACGACCTTTTTCTTATTGCGGATGAAGTGTACCGCGAGTTTACCTATGAGGGAAAACAACATTATTCCATCTTGCAGCTAGAAGGTTTGGAAGCAAATGCCATTGTTGTGGATTCCGTCTCCAAGCGATACAGTATGTGCGGTGCCAGAATCGGCTGTCTGGTGTCCAAAAACAAGGAAGTCATCCAAACAGCATTGAAATTTGCACAGGCTAGGTTGTCCCCTCCAACTTTTGCCCAAATTGCCAGTGAGGCTGCCTTGGAAACCCCGCAAACCTATTTTGACGAGGTAATCGACGAGTATGTCTCCCGCAGGGATATCCTCATTTCAGAGCTTAATAAATTGGAAGGGGTAAAAGTGGCCGTCCCCCAAGGTGCCTTTTATTGTGTGGCCGAACTCCCAGTGGAGGATGCGGATGACTTTGCACAATGGTTGCTGGAAAATTTTGAATGGGAAGGCAGTACGGTTATGGTAGCACCCGCCGCTGGATTTTATGCGACTCCGGGATTGGGAAAAAACCAAATCAGAATTGCTTATGTGCTGGAAAAAGAGCAACTTGTAAAGGCCGTCCAAATTTTAGGGAAGGCCTTAACCAAGTATAATTCTTAGTGAACATACAAGAAAACATATCCCTTAAAAACCACAATACCTTTGGTATTGACGCTAGCGCGCGATTTTTTGTTGAAATTACCGGGCTGGTGCAACTGCAAAAGGTATTGGAGTTAAAGGCTTATCCCAAAAAGTTCATTATTAGTGGAGGTAGCAACATGTTGCTTACCAAGGATATTGATGCATTGGTGATGCACATCAAGTTCAAAGGTATCACCATTGTGGAGGAAGATGAAGAAACGGTGGAAGTCAAGGCCATGGCAGGGGAAAATTGGCATGAATTGGTGCTTTGGAGTCTGGACCAAGGATATGGAGGGCTGGAAAACCTATCGCTCATCCCAGGAAATGTGGGAACGGCCCCTATCCAAAACATTGGGGCTTATGGGGTGGAACTTAAGGATATTTTTGTCAGTTGTGCGGCGATGGACATCGAAACCGGGGAATTGGTTTCTTTTGACAAGGATTCCTGTAAGTTCGGGTATCGGGATTCTATTTTTAAAAATGAGGCCAAGGGAAAATATATTATAACCTCCGTGAACCTTCGGCTCACCAAAAAGAACCATATCCTGCATACCGGGTATGGCGCCATTGAGGGAGAACTCAAAAAGAATGAGATTGTGTACCCTACCATTCGGGATATCTCAGATGCCGTGATAGCCATTAGAAAAAGTAAACTTCCCGACCCCAAAGAACTGGGAAACAGCGGTAGCTTCTTCAAAAACCCGGTCATTGGTCAAAAAGCGTTCAATAAATTAATCAAAGCCCATCCCGAAGCGCCATTCTATGAGGTGGAAGATGATGGTTTCAAAATACCTGCGGGTTGGCTCATTGAGCAAGCAGGATTCAAGGGAAAACGCTTTGGGGATGCGGGAGTGCACAAAAACCAAGCGTTGGTCTTGGTCAATTATGGAACTGCTACCGGGCAGGAAATCCTCGATTTGTCCATCAAAATAAGGGAAGAGGTCAAAAAAAGGTTTGGAATCAAAATAAAACCAGAGGTAAACATCATAAAATAACCCCCGCACTTAGAACAGAAACGGGGGTTATACCAAACCAAACTAACCAAACTTATGTATACTGAATGGGCATTGAAGCCCTTTAAATTCTTATACTCAACTAAGCAGATAATGCTTTTTCTGTCTTAGCTTTGTTCTATATACGATATAAATCCTATTTTAGATTTTTGCCCCATAAAAATTTTTACCAAAGCACCTTAAATACGAACATTGATTGAGCGACATATTGTTTCACTCCTTGCCGAAAAGGATGACAAAGCCATCTCCTTACTGTATGAAAACTACGGAGATACACTCTTTGGTGTAGCCTACAAAGTGGTCAAGGATGAAGATTTGGCGCAAGATGTCCTCCAGGAAAGTTTTATCAAAATTTGGAAAAAAGCCGACTCCTATGATGCTTCCAAGGCGAAGCTTTTTACTTGGCTTTTTCGCATCACCAGAAATACGGCCATCGACAAATTGAGAAGTTTGAACAATAAAGCGGACAAGGAAGTCCAAATTGATGTTTCAGACGTATATAATCTTGGAGTGAAGGGCATTGACCCGGAACATCTGGACATCCAAGAAAACCTTGACAAGCTTGAAGATAAGTATAGAATAGTGTTGGAAGCACTCTTCTTTGAAGGAATGACGCAACAGGAGGCAAGTGAGGAACTGGACATTCCCCTGGGAACCATCAAATCAAGATTAAAAATTGGTCTCAGGGAACTTGGAAAGATATACGGCACAACAATGGCTTTGCTCCTACTACTAAATTTACTGCCATGAAAGAAAAAGTAAAAATATTTTTGGAATCCGACATTTTGGAAAAATACTTGGTGGGCGATACTACCAAGGAAGAATCCCAAAAAGCGGAAAGGTACATTGCCATGTATCCCGAAGTGAGGGAAACATACGACACCCTCCAAAAAAATTTGGAGACCTTTGCCCGTATGTATGCCAAAACCACCCCTGAAGGCCTAAAAGAATTGATTCTTTCCAGTGCCAAGAAGGAAAAAATGCTCAGCAAAAGGTTCTACAGATATGCCGTTGCAGCCAGTGTGGCCATCATGCTTTTTGCCGGATCGTCCTTCTTCTTTTGGAACCAGAACAAAAACCTACAGGAAGAAAATGCCTTGGTCACCAACAAGATCAAGTATTTGGAAGACAACATGAAGGACCAATTGGCCGACATGAGAAACCAATTCATCGTTTTGAACAACCCTGCCACCAAAAAATTGGAAGTGAAGGGCAAACGTGAAGGTAAGGAACTCAAGGCCATTGCTTACGTAAATCCTGTCAAAAAACTGTCTTATATAAATGTGAGCAATGTTCCACAGTTGCCAGAGAACAAGTGCTTCCAAATGTGGGCAGAGGTGAACGGCGAATTGGTGAACCTTGGCGTCATCAAACAATTTGACGACAAGGACAAACTACTTGCCCTTCCCTATGCTGACAATGCCATTGGCTATATCACCATTGAGCCCGAAGGTGGAAACACGGCCCCTTCCGTGGACAACATTGTTGCCGACATCAAATTTTAACAGTCGCCTTTAAAGTATCCTTAAACTGATTTGCTTTAGCGGGGTATTTTGTACCTTTGTGCAAAAGTTGGATTATGAAGTTAGCATTGTTGACCATCGGTCTATTGGCTCTGGCATTCGCAGGAATCGCCATTAAAATCTGGGGGAAAAAAGACGGGAAGTTTGCAGGGACCTGTGCAAGTCAAAGCCCCTTTCTGAACAAAGATGGACAAGCGTGTGGTTTTTGCGGAAAGCAACCCCACGAACAAGAGTGCAAAAAAGATTCCATTGCCGAATTACAATAAATCCTTCTTACCTTTAGGGATAAACCAATTCTTTGGAGAAAACGGATAATTCCATAAAAGAGACCATAAAAAGGGCTAGAGAGGGAAACCAAATAGCCTTTAGCACCCTTTTGGATACTTTTTGGAACGATGTCTATGGTTTTCAACTGCTCCGCACCAAAAATGAAAACGATGCCGAGGATATCACCATCCGAACATTTTCACGTGCATTTGATAAAATTGATACGTTTGATGAATCCTATGAGTTCAAGACGTGGCTCATTACCATCTCCAAAAATTTACATGTAGACCTCATCCGGAAGCGCAAGAAAAACCTCCTCGGCGAAATGGATTCACGAGGTGATGAGGTAAAAAAGGTATTGGATGAGACACCCACGGTGGAAGACCGTCTGATCACCGAACAAAATCTGGCCAACCTCCTCCAGGACATCAAGAAATTGAAACCCCACTACCAAAAGGTCATCAACCTACGCTATTTTCATGAAATGAGCTATGCCGACATTGCCAAGGAGCTCAACGAACCTGTCAACAACATCAAGGTAAAACTCCTACGGGCCAAAAAACTTTTGGCAGAGATCATCAAAAAAAAGTAAGCTTTTTGAACGGCTGAACTTTCCTATCCAGTTTCGTATCTTTGTAGACCAAAATTTGACGTATGAGCAACAGTGTGGCAGAAAGCGTTATTCCCCCAAAGGGTAAACCAAAATGGCTTCGGGTAAAACTTCCCACAGGGAAGAAATATACCCAACTTAGGGGATTGGTGGACAAATATGACCTCCATACCATTTGCACCTCCGGAAGCTGCCCAAACATGGGCGAGTGCTGGGGTGAAGGCACCGCTACATTTATGATATTGGGGAACATCTGTACCCGTTCCTGCGGATTTTGTGGGGTAAAGACGGGGCGTCCAGAAAGTGTGGATTGGGCCGAACCCGAAAAAGTGGCGCGTTCCATTAAGATCATGAACATTAAGCATGCCGTGCTCACTTCCGTAGACCGTGACGACCTAAAGGATATGGGATCCATCATCTGGGCAGAGACGGTAAAGGCCGTTCGTAGAATGAACCCTGAAACCACCATGGAAACCCTTATTCCCGATTTTCAAGGGATTCCGACCCATTTGGATCGGATACTCAGCGTAGCCCCAGAGGTTATTTCCCATAACATGGAAACCGTTAAAAGACTTACCAGAGAAGTACGCATCCAAGCCAAATACGAGAGAAGCCTCGAGGTTTTGGATTATTTGAAAAAAAATGGGGCCAACAGGACCAAATCCGGCATCATGCTAGGTTTGGGAGAGGAAGAACATGAGGTCATCGAGACCATGGAAGACCTTAGGAAAGCCAATGTTGATGTACTGACCATTGGGCAGTACCTCCAACCCTCCAAAAAACACCTGCCCGTAAAACAGTTCATACTGCCCGAGCAGTTCAGGAAATATGAGGAATTGGGCTTGGAAATGGGTTTTAGACATGTGGAAAGTGGCGCCTTGGTACGATCATCGTATAAGGCACACAAACACATTCAATAGCCTAAGCTTCCCACCATGAAAAATATCAGAATCGGCATCAATGGCTTTGGCCGTATTGGAAGAACCCTGTTCAGGCTGCTTCAAAAGTACCCGAATATGGAAGTTGTGGCCATAAACGACCTTGCCGACGCCAAGACCATGGCCCATCTGTTAAAGTATGACAGCATACACGGCCCTCTGGATATGGACATCCGTTCAGACGAATACCACATCATTGTTGACGGCAAAAAAATTACCATGTTCCATGAAGACCATCCAAAAAAAATTGATTGGTCTGCCCATCAGGTGGATATTGTGGTCGAATCGACGGGTAAATTCAAAAAGCAGGAGCAATTGGCCTATCACCTTAAAAATGGCGCCAAAAAGGTGATTCTCTCCGTACCTCCGGAAGATGAGGATATCAAAATGGTGGTTTTAGGCGTGAATGAGGGAATTTTGTCAGCAGCGGACCAAATCATCTCCAACGCCTCCTGTACCACCAACAATGCCGCACCCATGATCAAGGTCGTCAATGAGTTATGTGGTATTGAACAAGCCTATATCACCACGATACATTCCTATACCTCGGATCAAAACATACATGATAGTCCCCACAGGGATTTGAGAAGATCCAGGGCAGCTGCACAATCCATAATTCCGACCACCACAGGGGCCGCAAAAGCACTGACCCGTATTTTCCCGGAGCTGTCCGATGTTATTGGTGGATGTGGGATTCGCGTACCGGTTCCCAACGGTTCCCTAACGGATATTACCTTCAACGTGCAACGTGAAACATCCATTGAGGAAATAAATACTACCTTTAAAAGGTATGCAGAAAATGAACTTACGGGAATCTTAAGGTATACAGAGGACCCTATTGTTTCTATCGACATAAACAATAGTTGCCATTCTTGTACGTTTGATTCATTGATGACCTCCGTAATTGGGAAAATGGTGAAAATTATCGGATGGTACGACAATGAAACTGGTTATTGTTCCAGGATCATTGATTTAATAGCTTTGCTTATAAAGAAGAACTACGTTTGACCTTGAGTTTTTTACACAAAGGAACCGGCATAAAAATGCCACTTCTACTGTGCATCTTATGGTGCATGCAGTTTTCTTTTGCCCAGAATGATGCAAATTCCACGGCCAACGTCCAATCCATTTTTGACAATTTCAACCAGTATCGGCATGAAAACAAAGTGGACAAGGCATTGGAAACTTTAGAGGAAGCTGCCAAGATTGCCGAGAACAATGAAGACGAAAAATTATTGTTGGATACCTACCACCAATATGCCCGGTTGTTCCTAGAGGAAGGTGATCGCGAAACCGCCCTATTTTATTGGGACAGGGCCAGCATTTTGCTCAGGGACACTTCCTATGCCTACGGACAGGCATTTCATTTATATCTGGATGCAGCGCTGCGTTATGACGAAGGCAACAATTTTCAGGCCTTGAAACTTTTGGAAGAATCCAGAAAATTGAGCAACAACAGGAACCTCACCAACAACATCTTGCTTCTGGAGGCATACATCTTTACCAATATTACCAGCTATGATGATGCCGTAAAGAACCTCCACGCGCTTATTGTAAATTCCGATGATAAGGAACGGGCTTATCTTGCCACAAAGGCCAACTTGCAACTCGCCAAAATAAGTGTAACACTAAACGATCTGGAAGAAGGCGTCATCCACTCCAAGGCTGCTTTGGAACTTGCACAAAAACACGGTTTCGCGAAAGAAATCAAAAATGCCTATGAAGAATTGTCCAGTATCTATGAAAAGACGGGGGATTATGCACAGTCCCTGCAATACATCAAAGGGCTGGAGAAGATAAAAGATTCTGTGTTCAATGTGGAAAAATCCAAATTGGACACCAAAACGGCCGACAAAATCCGGTTTGAACACCAGATGAACGAACTGAACAAGTTGCAGGCCAAGAATGAAGAATTAAGCGAATCCAAGAACCGATCGGAAATCACGGCCATCCTAACCTCCGCCTTTTTGACCATTATCTCATTATTGGCAGTCTCCCTTTTTAGGAACAACCAGATCAAGCTGAAGACCAATGATCTTCTGTACACCAAGAACAAAGAGCTAGAGTTGGCCAGGGATGCCGCGGTATTGGCCATGGAGGCCAAGACCAATTTCCTTTCCACAGTAACGCACGAACTAAGGACTCCGCTGTATGCGGTTACGGGACTCACCCATTTACTGTTGGAAGAAAATCCTTCGGAACACCAAAAAGAGCATCTAAAATCCTTGAAGTTTTCCGGTGAATACCTATTGAACTTCATCAACGATATTCTCCAGATCAATAAAATTGATGCCGACAAGCTTGAACCATTGAGCATTGAGTTCAAGCTGCACAAGATACTTACGGATGTGGTGGAATCCTTGCAGCAAAATGCCAATGAAAACAAGACAAAGCTGGTATTGGATTACGATAAGAATATCCCTAAACACCTGTTGGGCGACCCCATCAAACTATCACAAATATTCATGAATTTGGTCGGTAATGCCCTCAAATTCACCAAGGAAGGCAAAGTGGAGGTCATTGCTAAATTGCTGGATAAAAATGATGAAAAAGCAAGGTTGTTCTTTGAAGTGAAGGATAATGGTATCGGAATTTCCGAAGATCAGCAGCAGCATATTTTTGACAGTTTTGAGCAAGGTTCCATCCAAATAAACAGGGAATATGGCGGAACTGGTCTTGGTTTGACCATTGTGAAGAGTCTTTTGGGATTGTTTGGAAGTACTGTCCACCTAGAAAGTGAACTTGGCCAAGGTAGTTCCTTCTATTTTGAGATGGACCTAAAACTGGATACCAAAGCTGAAGAAGAAGTAACTTTTGAGTTGGATCAGGAAGATTTTCAATTTAAAGGGCTACACCTAATGGTTGTGGAAGACAATAAAATCAACCAGGTCATTACCAAAAAGATGCTCACCAAAAAGGAAATTACCTGTGATATCGCCAACAACGGCAATGAAGCCATTGACTTGGCCAGGGCCAATACCTATGATGCCATTTTAATGGACATCCACATGCCCGGTATTAGTGGGGAAGAGGCTACAAGACAGATTAGGAAGTTCAACCAAGATATTCCGATCATTGCCCTTACCGCCATATCTTTGGACGATAGCTTGGACAGCTTTTATGCGGCCGGTTGTAACGATGTGGTCACCAAACCCTTCAAACCGGAAGTGTTCTATCAAAAAATTGGGGAAAACATCTTCAAAAAGAAAATCCAGGGTTCTGTCTAGACCAGATTTGCAATTGCTTTCTTTAATACCGCTTTATCGTCATCATTAAATTGATGGGCAATTTCCAAAAAGTACAATCCATCCACTTGACCAGCAAGTCGCACAAAGTCTTTCTCCGTAGTCAGAATGATGTCGTATGCGCTAAATTGTTGTATTTCTGATTCTGTAAAATGATGATGGTCTCCAAATTTGAGGTGCTCAAAGACAACTCCCTGGGATTTTAAATGCATCACCAAAGGTTCTGGAGCGGCAATTCCAGTAACCAAAGCCACTTTTTTATCCGTCAACCCATTATATTCCAAAACCATTCCGGCACCATCCGAAAATGTTTCTGCATAGGACAAAGATGCAAACAATACCACTTGATTGGGTTTGGGCTTTATTTTTTTCCGTATCCTTTCCCGTTCAGATACCGGTAAATCCTTTGGGCATTTGGTCACAATAATCACATCGGCCCTATGGGCCTCTTTTTTCGCATCCCTCAGATTACCTGTAGGCAAATACCAATCGTCCACATACAGTTGGTTAAAAGCCGTCAATAAAATGGAAAAGGATGGTTTCACCCGTCGGTGTTGAAAAGCATCATCCAACAAAATAACATCAGGTCCAACCAATGTTTCCAGTTGCTCAATCCCCTCTCGCCTATCGCCATCCACAGCTATGGATACATGTGGAAACTTTCTGAACATTTGATAGGGTTCGTCCCCCAAGTCCAAAACACCGCTTTTGGGAGTGGCAAGCATAAAACCCTTGGATTTTCTTCTATACCCCCGGCTCAAGATTGCAACGCGTTTACCCTGTAACATCCGAATCAAAAACTCTGTCATTGGAGTCTTTCCAGTACCGCCTACACTTAAATTGCCCACACAGATGGTGGGGGTTTTATACGATTTTGAGGTAAAAACACCTGTATCGTACAAAAAGTTACGCAAATAGACCACCAAGGCATAGATCAATGAAAAGGGAAACATTATTTTGCGAAGCAGATACAGCATTGGACGAAAATATAATATTTTATCTTTAGCCCACTTAACAATTTTAAAATGACGGTAAACGACATTGCAAAAATTTTGGAAGAATTGGCTCCCTTGGCCCATGCCGAGGACTTTGACAATGTAGGACTCTTGGTTGGCAATCCCAATATGGAGGTCACTGGTGCCCTGGTCACCTTGGATACCCTTGAAAATGTAGTGGACGAAGCCATTGCAAAAAAATGCAACCTGATTGTCAGCTTTCATCCTATTATTTTTAAAGGGCTCAAAAAACTGACCGGCAGTAATTATGTAGAACGTGTGGTCCTTAAAGCCATTACCCACAACATTGCCATTTACAGTATGCACACTGCCTTGGACAATTGCAAATTGGGCGTGAACGCAAAAATTTGTGAGGTATTGGGTATTACAAAACCGGAAATTCTGATTTCCAAAAAAGGGACCATTAAAAAAATGGTCACCTATGCCCCCGTTGCTGATGCCGATGCCGTAAAATCTGCCCTTTATGCCGCAGGTGCAGGAGAAATTGGAAAATACAGCAATTGTAGTTATAGTCTGGAAGGGGTAGGAAGCTTCAAAGCTGGCAATGAGGCAAACCCAACGGTCGGAACCATCGGGGAGGTGCATTTTGAGAAAGAGACCCAAATCAACGTCATCTTTTCCTTTGAAAAGGAAAAAGACATCTTAAAGGCACTATTTGACTCCCATCCTTATGAAGAAGTAGCATACGAGATAATCACCCTGGAAAACACCAATCAAGATTTGGGAATGGGAATGATAGGCACCTTGGCCCGTGAAATGGATGAAAAAGAGTTTCTGCTCGATGTAAAAAAAAGGATGAACGCTTCTGTGGTCCGTCATTCAAAACTATTGGGCAAAAAAGTGAAAAGAGTTGCCGTATTAGGTGGTAGCGGAGCTTTTGCCATTGGTGCGGCAAAAGGGTCCAAGGCTGATATTTTTATCAGTGCGGACTTTAAATACCACGATTTTTTCCAAGCAGAAAACCAATTGGTATTGGCAGATATCGGGCACTTTGAAACTGAGCAGTTTACAAAAGATTTATTGGTTGATTATCTTACGAAAAAAATTCCTAATTTTGCAGTCTCTTTATCGGAGAGTATAACAAATCCCATCAAGTATTTATAAAATATATGGCGAACAAGAAAGAAAGCACCGTGGAAGAAAAATTGAGAGCTCTGTACGATCTACAGCTAATCGATTCCAGGGTGGATGAAATCCGCAATGTTAGAGGTGAGCTACCTTTGGAAGTACAGGACTTGGAAGATGAAGTGCTTGGTCTTAAAACCCGATTGGACAAATTGAAGACTGATGTTGAGACCATCAACTTTGAGATTTCTGCCAAGAAAAACCTGATTGACGAGTCCAAAGCACTCATCAAAAAATACAGCGAGCAGCAAAAAAATGTAAGGAACAGCCGTGAGTTCAACTCACTGACAAAGGAAGTTGAGTTCCAAGAGCTCGAAATTCAATTGGCCGAAAAGAACATTAAAGAGTTCAAGGCACAGATTGAGCAGAAAAAAGAAGTAATCACACAGACCAAGGAAAAATTGTCTGAACGTGAAGGTCATTTGAAGCACAAAAAAGGTGAATTGGATGCCATTCTTGCTGAAACTGAAAAGGAGGAAAAAGCGCTTTTGAAAAAATCAGAGGAGTTTGAGGATAAAATCGAGGACCGATTGATCCAAGCCTACAAAAGAATCCGCCACAATGTGAAGAACGGATTGGCCGTGGTTCCTGTTGAGCGCGGTGCATCAGGTGGTTCTTTCTTTACCATTCCACCTCAGGTTCAGGTAGAGATTGCTTCCCGCAAAAAAATCATCACCGATGAGCATAGTGGACGTATTTTGGTAGACCCACTATTGGCCGAGGAAGAACAAGAAAAAATGCATGAGCTTTTCGCAAAGATCTAAAAGTATTTTACTT
>JAGQZL010000069.1:0-2584 GCA_020434915.1 Allomuricauda sp.
CACCATAAAAGTAGACTCGCCCATCGAAATATTATCACTGGCCCCAACCCTTGTGAAAATCTTGTCCACCAACCCAATATTCGCTTCCGCAGCGGGAACAAAACTGCCCATTTGCGCCAATAGCACAATTAGGGCCGTTTGCCGTAAAATGGCCGATTTACCACTCATGTTCGGACCTGTGATCATGATAATTTGCTGGTCCTCCCGGTTCAGGCTCACATCATTGGTCACATAACTTTCGCCCAAGGGCAATTGCTTTTCGATCACCGGATGGCGCCCTTCCTTAATGTCAAGCACAGTGGACTCGTTTACCTCGGGCTGCACATAATTATTCTCGATGGCAAGTTGGGCAAAACCACACAAACAATCGAGCTGCGCGATGAGGTGCGCATTCTGCTGTACGGGTCGAATGTATTCCTGCATCCAGACCAACAACCGTTCGAACAATTGCTGTTCCAGTTGGTAAATGCGTTCTTCGGCCCCTAAAATCTTGGCTTCGTATTCTTTCAGTTCCTCCGTGATGTAACGCTCGGCGTTTACCAAGGTCTGTTTGCGGATCCAAGTTTCGGGAACCTTGTCCTTGTGGGTGTTCCGTACTTCAATGTAGTAGCCAAACACGTTGTTGGAGGCAATTTTGAGTGAGGAGATGCCCGTTTGTTCCGTTTCACGTTCCAGCATTTTGTCCAGATAGTCCTTACCGGAGAAAGCCAAGTTGCGTAGCTCGTCCAGTTCTTTGGAATAGCCTTCGGCAATGGTATTGCCCTTGGCCAGGTTCACGGGAGCTTCCTCATTCAGCACTTCTTTGATTTTGGAGCGTAATGTTTCACAGGCATCCAATCGTTCCCCGATATTTTTCAATGATGGATTGGTGCTTTCCTGTGCCAATTTTTTGATGGGCACCAGGGCTTCCATTGAATTTTTGAGTTGGATGACCTCTTTCGGGTTGATTTTGCCCGTGGCCAGTTTGGAGATCAAACGTTCCAGGTCGCCCATTTGTTTGATCCAATGCTGCATTTTTTCCAAGGAATTGGTATTTGCCTTCAAAAAAGCCACCACCTGATGGCGTTCCTGGATTCTTTCCCTGTTTTTTAAGGGAAGGGCCAACCAACGTTTCAACAGGCGTCCGCCCATGGGAGAGAGAGTGTTGTCGATGATGTCCAACAGAGTCACCGCATTTTGATGGGGTGAATGGTAGAGTTCCAGATTGCGGATGGTAAACCGGTCCATCCACACATATTCTTCTTCCGCTATTCGTTGGATTTTGTTGATGTGCTGTAATCGGCTATGCTGCGTCTCCGATAGGTAATGCAGAACCGCCCCTGAGGCAATAACGCCTTGGTTGAGGTGCTCAATGCCGAAACCCTTTAGGGTTTTGGTGCCAAAATGGTTGTTTAGGCTTTCTTGGGCATAGTCTTCCTGAAAAATCCAATCTTCTAAAAAGAAGCTGTGGAATTGGTTGCCGAAACAGTCTACAAACTCCTTTTTATGGTTTTTGGAAATCAGTACCTCATTGGGCGCAAAGTTTTGGAGCAGTTTGTCCACCTGTTCCACAGAGCCTTCAGAGGTTAAAAATTCCCCCGTGGAAATGTCCAAAAAGGAGATGCCAAGTTTGTTGCGGCCAAAATGGACGGCACACAAGAAATTGTTGCTCTTGGCGGTCAGGATATCGTCGTTCAGGGCAACACCTGGGGTGACCAATTCGGTGACTCCGCGTTTTACGATGCTCTTGGTCTGCTTGGGGTCTTCCAATTGGTCACAGATAGCCACCCGTTGCCCTGCTTTCACCAATTTTGGCAAGTAGGTGTTGAGGGAATGGTGCGGGAATCCGGCCAGTTCTGTTTTGTCGCCCCCATTGTTCCTATGGGTTAGGATGATGCCCAAAATCTTGGCGGCCTTCACGGCATCGTCCCCAAACGTTTCGTAAAAATCCCCCACACGGAACAGCAACAGCGCATCAGGATGTTTGGTCTTGATGGTGTTGTACTGTTGCATCAACGGGGTTACCTTCTTTGTCTTTTTATTGGCTGCCAAAGCGATTTTATTCTTTTATTTTTGTCCCAAGCGGGAAGGAGTCATCACGATACCTGTGTCACATCGAGCGGAGTCGAGATGTCTACCTTTCGACTGCGCTCAAGGTGACAAATAATTTTTGTATGTCTGATATATTCAAGAATACATCAGCAAAAAACGAATATATCGTTTTCAAGGACCATCAAAAATTTTTGTTGATATTTTCGCCCCAATGGTTAAAAAAATGAATCGAAAACTAGAAAATAGCGAACTGGAACGGTTGGATGTGGAAGGTTTTAAGGAAGCCCAGAAGACACCACTTATTCTAATCTTGGACAACATCCGCAGTTTAAACAATATTGGTTCCGTGTTTCGCACAGCGGATGCCTTTTTGGTGGAAAAAATCTATCTCTGTGGCATTACGGCCACCCCTCCCCACAAGGATATACGAAAAACGGCCCTGGGTGCCACCGAAAGTGTGGATTGGGAATACCGAAAAGATACATTGGAATTGGTAGAGGAATTAAAGCAACTAGGGGCAAAAGTCGTTTCCGTGGAACAGGCAGAGAACGCT
>JAGQZL010000069.1:2594-11796 GCA_020434915.1 Allomuricauda sp.
CAATCAATTTCACGTTGATGCCCAAGAAAAAGTAGCCTTGGTCTTTGGTAACGAAGTGAAAGGGGTATCCCAAGAAGTGGTATCGGCCAGTGATGTGGTTTTGGAAATCCCCCAGTTTGGCACCAAACACTCCTTGAATATTTCGGTAAGCGCCGGAATTGTGGTGTGGGATGTGTGGTCCAAACTCAATGCCCTAAAATAAAAAAGCCCCGATGAACGGGGCTCTATATAAAGTCTGAGTTAGTTAGTTTCTTTTTTAGAGGGCTCTAAGAAAATAAAACCATTCGTTATATCCAAACAATTTCTAAAAATTCTCTTAAAAGCTTGACAAAAGTATATTGTCTTCCAGTTTTTCCAAAATGGATTCGTAGTCTTCGGGGTTGTGCACAAAATCAAGTTCACTAATGTCCAAGATGAGGCTGTTTTGGTCTTGATGGCTTTTCATGAAATCCAAATAACCCCTGTTGATTTTTTCAAGGTACCCGGGATCGATGTTTTGTTCGTAATCCCTCCCCCTTTTTTTGATGTTGGCCAATAAACGTTCCGTATTCTGATAGAGATAGAGATAAATTTCAGGTTTTTTCACCTCTTTGTACATAAAGTTGAAGACCTTTCGGTATAAATTGTATTCTTCACGTTGGAGGGTGACCTTGGCAAAGATCAACGATTTGAAAATATCATAATCACTCACCATAAAATTCTTGAACAAGTCAAACTGGGAGGTATCGTCCATAAATTGCTGGTACCGGTCTGCCAAAAATGACATTTCCAAAGGAAATGCGTATCGAACCTGGTCATTGTAAAATTTGGGCAAAAACGGGTTGTCCGCAAAGCGTTCCAAGATCAATTTAGCGTTAAAGTCATTTGCGATCATCGAAGACAAAGTGGTTTTTCCAGCACCAATGTTCCCTTCTATGGAGATTAGCTGCAACTGCGAAAAAAGTCCTGCCCTGTCTTTGAACAATTTGTACTTGGTCTTGGTCAGTTTGCTCCGATCCTTACATTCCTGTAACAAGTTTCGGGTGTCTTTCTGAAAAACGGGATGGTAAAATTGCGGGGCAATATCGGACAGTGGTTTTAACACAAAGTTCCTGTTGTGCATTTGTGGGTGGGGAATCACCAAATCTTCGGTGTCAATTACCTCATACCCGTAATAAATAATGTCAATGTCCAATGTCCGGGAACTATATCCTTCACTTTGGGAGCGTACGCGACCAAATTCCCGTTCAATATGTAACAAGGTCTCCAAGAGTTCCTTAGGACTTAGCTCGGTGAGCAAGGAAATGCAGGCGTTCAAAAACTCATCACCCTCAAAGCCAACAGCGGGGTTTTCATATACCGATGAGATGTCGAGCACTTGGCCAACATCCCGTTGTATCCTGAAAATCGCTTTTTGCAGGGTAGCCAAACGGTTGCCCATATTGCTTCCCAATGATAGATATACCTTGTGTTTTTTGCCCATAATCGAAGGAACAAAGTAAACAAAACAATACTACAATGGTTATATTTGGGGCGTAATAAATTTTGTTGGATGAACTTTTTGAGAAACCTGTTGGCTTCCATTTTGGGAAGCTTGGTGGCATTTGCAATTATAATGGGGATGTTCTTTATCTTCTTGATTTTGATGGGCAGTGCCGAAGATGGTGTGGTGGTGAAAAAGAATTCCGTTTTGGAGATAGGTTTCATAGCCCCCATCAAGGATTATGTGGGTAAGGATGAAGCCGATCCCTTTGCTGGATTTTGGGGAGATGAAATGGGTATGGATGAAATATTACATGCCCTCAAGGTGGCCAAAGAAGATGAAAATATTGAAGGTATCAGCCTGACCACCGGCTTTTTGCAGGCAGGAATAGCACAGACCCAAGAAATACGAAGGGCACTCATGGATTTTAAATCCTCGGGCAAATTTGTATTGGCCCATTCCGATTTTTATACCCAGAAGGACTACTATCTGGCGAGTGCCGCCGATGAGGTGTACCTGAACCCTGTGGGGAGTATGGATTTTAAAGGATTGGCCACGGAAGTGCTCTACTACAAAGGGCTTCAGGAAAAATCCGGTATCAAAATGGAAGTCATCCGTCATGGAAAGTACAAAAGTGCCGTGGAGCCGTATCTGTCTGATACCATGAGTGATGAAAACAGGACACAGATCCAAGAACTGATCACCTCCATTTGGAATGTGATGGTCGAGGATATTTCAGAGGCGCGTCAAATTTCCCCGGAAAACTTGAACATCATCGCAGACACCTTGGGGGCAAGATTGCCTAAACTGGCAGTTGCTTCAGGGCTTTTGGATGGCACCCTTTACTATGACGAGTATGAAAATCTACTGAGGGGAAAGGTGGGTGTGGCTGAGGATGAGGAACTGAACTATGTGTCCTTAGTGGATTATGTGCAAAAAGCAAACTATCAAAAATTGGCTACAGGCAAAGATAAGATTGCCGTGATCTATGCCCAGGGTGAAATATTCTTCGGGGAGGGCGGCAAGGATTACATCGGTCAGGGATTGATCGTGGATGCCCTTAAAAAGGCCGCCAAGAATGAAGATGTAAAAGCCATTGTGTTTCGGGTGGATTCCCCTGGAGGAAGTGCGTTAGTATCCGATATCATTTGGAGGGAAATGCAATTGGCGAAAAAGGAAAAACCCCTGGTCGTTTCCTTTGGAAACGTGGCGGCTTCCGGTGGTTATTATATTGGAGTAGGGGGCGATAGGATTTTTGCCGAGCCTACCACCATCACAGGCTCCATTGGGGTATTTGGTACCATTCCCAATGCACATGAGTTGGCTGGGAACATTGGAATCAATGCAGAGCAAGTAGGTACCAACAAGAATTCCGTGGACTATTCCATTTTTGAGCCAATGAGCAATACGTTTCGAGATGTGGTCCAAGAAGGCATCGAGGAGGTGTACACCACTTTTTTGGATCGCGTGGCCCAAGGTCGTAACATGACCGTGGAGCAAGTGGATGCCCTGGCCCAAGGCAGGGTATGGAGTGGTGTGGATGCCAAGGCCAATGGTTTGGTGGATGAACTTGGGGATTTGGACGATGCCATCGCCGCTGCAGCTGAAATGGCTGGTTTAGGGGAGTATGGTATTCGAAAGTACCCACAATATAAATCCGGTTTTGATCGGTTTATGGAGGAAATGAGTGGAGTAAAGTCCAAGATAGGAGTATCCATAATCGAGGAGGAAATCGGTTCCGAAGCCTACAAAATGCTAAAGGAATTCAACAAGTTGAACAATCAGGAAGGAATCCAAGCGAAGATGCCCTTTAGTTTGAACATTAAATAATGGGGATGACGCCGAAGGACAAAAAAGCTGCGTTTACCATCTATTTGTACCTCGGGGCACTGTTCATCACCTCCTTGGTGGTATCCAACCTCATATTCCAGAAGTTTTTCCATTGGAACCCATTTGGGGATGTCACCGTGTTTGGTGCGCCACTTTTTGAACTTTCCGTGGGGATACTTCCCTATCCGATCACGTTTTTGATCACCGATTTGGTTTCGGAAATCTATGGGCAAAAAAAGGCGAACCAAGTGGTTACCGCCGGCATTTTTTTCTTTTTTTTTTCCATGGGCATCATTCTGTTGGCGGTGTACTCGGATGCCATCCCAACTTCACCAGTTGATAATGCCACCTTCAACAAGGTATTCGGGTTGTCGCCTTTGGGAGTATTGGCCTCCATGCTGGCCTATTTGGCCGCCCAGTACATCGATATCACCATTTATCACTTCTGGAAACGGGTAACACAGGGAAGGATGCTGTGGCTCCGAAACAACTTTTCCACCTTCTCATCCCAGTTCATAGATACCTTGACCGTAATTACCTTGTTGTGTGCTTTTGGGGTATTGCCTTGGGATAAATTTTACGGTTTGCTCATCAGTGGCGTTATTTTTAAAATAATAATTGCCTTGTTAGACACCCCTTTCCTCTATTTACTCGTATATCTAATGCGTAAAAGATTTAACTTAAAAATAGGGGAAGAAATTTCTTTGGATTGACGACTTCTCCTTTAATTTGTTGTAAAACATTAAAGTATGAAGAAAAAAGTCCTGAAGATTGCCGGCATAACCCTACTTATCCTACTTGTTTTGATCATTGCTGTTCCCTTGTTCCTGCAAGGTAAGATTGAACAGATTATAAAGAACAAGGTCAACAACAGTATCAATGCCACCCTCGACTTTGAGGATGCCAATTTGAGCTTACTGAAAAGTTTTCCAAATGCGCATGTGGAACTCACCAAGCTCACGCTGGTGAACAAGGCACCATTTGAAGGTGATACTTTGTTTGCCTCGGATGAAATTGCCCTTTCCATGTCCATAAAAGAGTTGTTCAAATCGGCTGATGAGCCCATTATCATCAAGCGTTTGAACATAGATGGGGCAAAGCTCCACATCAAAGTGGATGAAAACGAGAATGCCAACTACGACATTGCCAAGGAAGATGAGGGCTCGCCATCAACCACGGATGAAGGTGAGGATAACAATTTCACCCTGGCCATGGATTCCTACGCCATCAACAATTCGGAGATTATTTACGATGACCGAGCAGGAGGCATGCGATTGATTATTTCTGAAATGAACCATTCCGGTACTGGAGACCTTTCCTTGGAAAAATCGCAATTGAAGACCATGACCGATGCCTTGGTCTCTTTTGAAATGGACAGCACCCAATATTTGAACAAAAACAAGATTAATTTGGATGCCCTGATCGATATTGACCTGGCCGAGAGCAAATACTCATTTTTGGAAAACAAGGCCATGGTAAACCAATTGCCTTTGGTTTTTGATGGTTTTGTAAAAGTGAACGAGGACAACCAAGAGGTGGACATTACCTTTAAAACGCCTTCTTCCGACTTCAAAAACTTTTTGGCCGTGATTCCGGAAGCCTATTCCAAGAATATCGAAACCGTGGAAACCACGGGAAATTTTGAGGTAAACGGTCAGTTTAAGGGCATTGTGGACGAGGAGCATATCCCAACGTTCAAGATCGCCATCAATTCGGACAATGCCTCTTTCAAATATCCTGATCTGCCCAAGGCGGTTCGCAATGTGTTTATTGATACGGAAATCAATAATGAAACGGGTATCACCGAAGATACCTATGTGAACATCAACAAATTGTCCTTTACCATTGATGAGGACAAATTCAACATGAACGCCAAGATCAAGGAATTGATGGGTAACACCAAGGTGAACGCCCACATGGATGGAAAGATCAATTTGGCGAACATTTCCAAGGCGTATCCGGTTCCATCGGATTTTAACCTGAAAGGGATTTTGAATGCCGATGTGACCACCAATTTTGATATGGCGTCCCTGGAAAAGAAACAATATCAGAACACGAAGACCGCAGGGACCATGCAGTTGACGGGTTTTGAATATGCTTCGGAGGAATTGAAAAGTCCGGTTGCCATCAACAAAGCAGCCATGACCTTTAATCCACAGACGGTAACCTTGAACTCTTTTGAGGGCAAAACAGGGAATACTGACTTCAATGCCACGGGAACATTGACCAACCTGTTGGGATTTATGTTCAACAATGAAAATGTGGAGGGTAACTTTAAACTGACTTCCAACCAGTTTGCCTTGAACGATTTTATGATGGAGGAAACTGAGGAGGTCCCAGGTGAATCTTCGGAAAACACCCAAACTACTGGGGAGGAACGCATTAAAATCCCATCCTTTTTGGATTGCACCATAGAGGCTGCTGCCAACACCGTGTTGTATGATGACTTGAAGCTGAAAAACGTAAAAGGTACCTTGGTCATCAAGGATGAGACGGCCACGGTAAAGAATTTGACCTCCGATTTGTTCGGCGGAACGTTGGGATTGAACGGGGCCGTATCCACCAAAGGCGAGAGTTCCACTTTTGATGTGGATTTGGGGATGAACAATTTCAACATTGGTGAATCCTTTGCTGGATTGGAACTTTTTAAGGTGTTGACGCCCTTGGCCGCCGCCCTGGAGGGAAAGTTGAATTCCGATATCAACATTGCAGGGAATCTTAATGATGACTTCACCCCTAATTTGGCCACCATTTCCGGAAAATTATTGGCAGAACTACTTTCCCCAAAAGTGGACACCCAAAAAGCACCCTTGGTTTCTGCATTGGACAGTAAGTTGGATTTTCTGGATACCAAGGAGATCAATCTGGACGGACTTAAGACCGCATTGAACTTTGACAATGGAAGGGTACAGGTAAAACCGTTTACCCTAAAATACAAGGATATCAACATCAACGTGGATGGAAGCCATACGTTTGACAAACAAATGAAATATACGGCCACGTTGGATGTCCCTGCCAAATATTTGGGAACCGAAGTGAACAAACTCATCGCTCAAATGAACGATGACAGTTTGAAGGAGGTTACCATTCCAGTTACCGCGAATATTGGTGGGAGCTTTACCGATCCTTCGGTATCCACTGATTTGACTTCCGGTGTAAAGACACTGACCACCAAATTGGTGGAAATCCAAAAGCAAAAAATGGTGAACAAGGGGAAGGACACTGCCAAGGATCTGCTGTCCGATGTGTTCAAAAAGAACGAAGGGGATTCCACCACAACCAAATCTTCAGGCGTAAAGGAAACTTTGGGAACTTTATTGGGTGGTGACAAAGAAACAAAGACCGATTCTACCAAGACCACTACCAAGGAAGATGAGGTAAAGAATACAGCAAAATCCGTATTGGGAGGTTTGCTGGGGAAAAAGAAAAAGGATACGGTGAATTAAAAGAAAGGGCGGTTGAACCGCCCTTTTTTATTCTTTGATTTCACCCTCAATGGTCTTGAGGATATTATCAATACCCTGCATCAAAGGATTGTAGTGCAGTGTCTCTGTTTTTATACTGGTGAGCACGAACATAAGCATATTGTTCTCAAATTCTGTGGATTGCAAGAGGGATAGATTGCTGATTTGATCTGAGCTTGTAGGGAGTTCCAATTCATTGGAGACTCCGGTAAAATCATAGATGGTCTTGATGCTATGTTCATTGGAGCGAAACATATCGATGATCTTGTTCCGTTCGTTGTTGAGCATGGCATCCTGTTTGGAAATGTCCTCCATGTTGGAAATCCAATTGGTAAGCAAAATCCGCAATTGGGGATTGGAAATATCCTTGAGACTGCCCGAATTGATCATTTCTTCCAACAAGGAATTATTGGGATTGAACGATATGTCAAAGGCAAAGGCATTATAGAACAAATTGGAGAGTTCCTGTTCATTTGGCAATGAATCCGGGGTTTCCATATAGGTCAGAATTTTTTTGGAGTCTTCATAGCTTTGCTTATTGACAGAGATGAGCTCCTTGAGTTTTATTCTGCTGGTTTCAAATTCATCATGTAGCCCTTTAAGGTAGACCTGTTCCTTTTCACGTTTGATATGTATTTCATTTGCATTATCGATTGCCAAGGCAATTAAGATACCGATAACCACCAACACGATTTCACCAACGGCATAGAGCAAGTAGTTGCTGATTTTTTTCTCTTCGATAAAACCCCTTCTGATTTTTCTGAAAAACTTGAGCATTTTTGGATGGTTTGTTTGCCTATGCTACTACTTATTGATATCGTGTGGCCACTGCCACAATAATGGCTAGGGCCCCGATCAAGAGCATGAACAAAGTTGGTTTCCAAGCAAATTTAAACCATTTGTTATAAGGAACATTGGCAATCGCCAAAACAGCCATGAGGGCGCCATTGGTGGGCACGAGCATATCGGCCATGATGGCTCCATATTGGTAGGCCAAGACACAGGTTTGCCGGGACAGACCTATTAAATCGGATAGGGGCACCAACACGGGCATCGTCAATATGGCTTGCCCAGAGTAACTGGGCACTGGAAAATGAAGCACACTATGGGAAAACATCATGAGAATGCCGGAGGTGGCCGGGGAAAAGTTTTGTAGCGGGCCAAAAAGTCCGTACACAATGGTGTCCATGATCATTCCATCCCGCAAAATAATGGATATGCTATTGGCAAGCCCCATAATGATGCCAGCGAATAACATTTCCTTCATGCCGGCGATATAGGTTTCGCTTGTTTTGTTTAAACTCATTTTGGCGATTAAGGCGGCAACGATTCCAAGACCAAAAAAGCAGGCCGACATTTGGTTAAAGCCCCAATCAAATTTGAGGATTCCATATATGACAATACCAAAGGTGATGCCCAATAACCAGAGGATGATCGTACTACTAGTGTCCATTTTTTCGTTGGACGCTGCCATCACGGTTTTCTCGATCCGATGCTTTCGGGCATAATTCAATAAATACATTACCCATAAAACAAAAGCGATCAATAATACGATCAATCGTAGCGAACTGCCGGATAAAAGTTGAAGTGAAGCTTCCTTTTGGGCAATGAGCACACCAAAGGGATTGGAAGGACTAAAGGAACTGCCCACTACGGTGGATCCATAACTGGCATAGAGCATAGTGAAAGTATTGTAGCCCAAACTTTTTCCGAACAATAACAGAACCGGGGTCATGGCAACCACCTCTTCCTGCATACCGATCGTAACCCCTGCGGCAGTGAACATTGTGGATAAAACAATCAGGGCAACGGACTCCTTCCCCTTGAGTGAAGCTACCAACTTTGAAAGTCCAGCATTGAGGGCTCCGGTTTTTTCAATGATATAAAAGCACCCGCCGATCAAAAAAATCAGGACAATAAGATCGGACCGTCCTGCAATGCCATCAGGAATGGAAACCAATAGATCGAAAAAACTGGGACTTTCTGCATTGACGGATTGATAGGAATTGTCTACCACTCGGGTCACTCCAGTAGCTTCATCCGTGATACGTTCGTAGGAGCCTTGTGGTATGATATAGGTGAAAACCCAGGAAAGGATAATAACCCCAATGAGGATTACGAAGGCGTTTGGGAATTTTTTCATGGCAGTTGGTCTTTAGGTTGGTTTGGTGGTCAACAGCTTTCAAAAAAAAGTTGCTGGTAATTGTTTACCCCTGCACAATGTTGTGCCTACTTCATATCAAATGGGGTATAACACATTTAAAATAAGGCTTTTTAGTGAGTATTTGACCAAAATAAAAAACAAGTAAACGAGGCTACACATTTTTATTTCGCTCCAATCTTTTGTAAATGACTTCGATCAAAAAGCAGAAAATGATAATGCCCAATGCTACAACCACCCCCATCATATTCGAGCTGAACTGCTGCAGCAATAGGACCAACGTGG
>JAGQZL010000006.1 GCA_020434915.1 Allomuricauda sp.
GATTAATCGTTGAAAATGTGTAGTTTTATCTTCCAAGAAAGTAAATCTATTCTTGGATGTTTCGAAAAACCATAATCTTACTGTTATTTTTTGCCATTACCGCCTGCGGACCCGGCAAAAGAAAACGAACCTACAGCAAGACCCGAACCGTAACGGTAGAGGGGTCGACCGAAGACACATCCCCCAAACGAAAATCCAAAAAAGAAGAGCGGAAAAATGAAAAGGCAGAAGCCGTTATTTCCACCGCTATGACTTTTTCAGGAACACGTTACAAATATGGGGGCACTACAAACAAGGGCATGGACTGCTCTGGTCTGGTGTATGTTTCCTTAAAGGAAAATGATATTTTATTCCCACGGACTTCCTATCAGATGGCCCTGGAAGGGCAAAAAATCAATGTGAAGGATGTTCAAAAAGGGGACCTGCTCTACTTCAAGACCAGCAAACGTGGAAAACGTATCAACCATGTTGGATTGGTGGTCGATGTAGACGGGGATGACATTAAATTCATTCACGCCACAACCTCAAGGGGCGTTTTGGTATCCTCGTTACGGGAAGGATATTGGAACCATGCCTTTGTAAAAGCCATGCGTATCCTTTAGGTGCAGCAGTTGAATTTTGTGTCCATAAAATTGACTTTTATGTTGATTTTGGGCATTGTCATCGGATTTTATGTGGAAATCCCTATTCTCTTCATCCTCATTTTGATGTTTGTCTTGCTACCCGTTCTTTATTGGGCAAGCAAATCACAAAAAAGAGAAGGTTTTCCGTTTTTTGAATTGACCTCCATCACCATCACCATTTGTTTGGGCATGCTGGTTGTTGGGTTAGCTACTTCGAATGATTTTGGATACCCATCTACCGAACAAACCCTGAACTCGGAAAGGCTATGGCATATCAAAATCAAGGAAGTACTAAAACCCAATCCCTATACCCAGCGTTATGTTGCCAAAGTCATTGCCCTAGACAAAAAAGAATCATCCGGTACCATTCTTTTAACCCATCCCTTGGATTCCACTGGGAAAAAATTCAATGTGGATGATGAACTGTTGTTAATAGATAAAGCTGAATCAATTTCCCCGTCCCTAAATCCCCATCAATTTGATTATCGGGACTATCTAAGGAAACAGGGTGTCCAATACCAGGTCAAAACCCATTTTGAATCGGTCATCATAAAGGACAACGCTGCCAAAACATGGGTTGGCCGAGCACACCGTCTAAGGGACCACATCATTTCGAAACTACGTCAGCAGAATTTTGGTCCTGAAGAATTGGCTGTTATCCAAGCTTTGCTTTTGGGGCAGCGGGACGATATCTCAGAAGACACCTACAACAACTATAAAAATGCTGGCGCTGTTCATATTTTGGCCGTCTCCGGGCTGCATGTGGGCATTTTATTGTTGATTTTGGAATTTCTGTTTATTCCTTTGGAACGACTCAAAAATGGTCGCCCCCTAAAATTGATTTTTGTGGTGGGACTGCTCTGGTCCTATGCTTTTATTGCCGGACTATCCCCTTCCATTGTGCGCGCTGTGACCATGTTCTCCTTTTTGGCATATGCAATGTATTTGAACCGGCCTACCAATTCGTTCAACATTATTGCCCTCTCCATTTTTTTCGTCTTGTTGATCAAGCCTTTGTTCCTTTTTCAGGTTGGTTTTCAGATGAGTTACGCCGCTGTAATTGCCATTGTTTGGATCTATCCCAAACTGCAAAAGTTTTGGTATCCAGACAACTTCTTAGTTCGAAAGACTTGGCAATTGCTATCTGTCAGCGTTGCCGCACAACTTGGGGTATTGCCCATCAGTCTGTATTATTTTCATCAGTTTCCGGCCCTCTTTTTTGTTTCCAATTTGTTGATCATTCCTTTTTTGGGATTGATATTGGGTATCGGGCTATTGACCATCACGCTGTCAATGGTCGATCTCCTTCCCAATTTTTTAGTGGTGGCCTATAACAAAATCATCCAGCTGATGAATTGGATCATCGCTTGGGTAGCCCAGCAAGAAGGGTTCATCATCAAGGATATTCCTTTTGATTCCGTTCAAATGATTTTGGCGTATGTCTTTATCATTTTCCTTGTAACCTTCCTTTCAAAACCCAACAAAAGAATGGTTTTCATACTCTTAGCTGTCCTAATTGGGTTTCAGGGATGGGTGCTCTGGCACCAAACACAGCTCCACGACAAGGAAAATTTTATCCTGATGCACAAATCAAGGAATACGGTTTTATTTCATCAAACAGGTAGAGTGCTGAACGTTTTGACTTCAGACACTACCCTGATAGGCAACCTTGCAGCCAACTTTTCTGTTGCAGAGCGTATCCAGACAACATCCTTTGAACCAACCCGAAACAGTTATCAAATAGGACAAAAAAGGCTATACATCATGGATAGTTTGGCACTATTCCCTTTGGAAAGGCAACCAGATTATCTTTTGTTGACGCAATCCCCTAAAATCAATATGGAGCGATTACTGGATACCGTTCAACCCAAAATGGTCCTGGCAGACGGCAGCAATTATAAAAGTATGGTCATGCTTTGGAAACAGACCTGTGCCCAAAAAGAAATCCCTTTCCACTATACAGGTGAAAAGGGAGCCTTTTATTTTGAATAAGGTCTTTTAGTGAACATTACCCATCAATCTCTTGATCAATGGAGAAGCGATGATCACCAACAGTCCGGCACCGAGGGAATATTTTGCTATGAGCATGAAACCATCGGTGTAGACACTCAGGGTTTCGAAACCGCTCACATTGGTATCCGTACTTTCGATGGCCAATTGTTTTCCTATGAATCCGACCACTTGAAACGCAAAGGCAGAAGACAGGAACCACACCCCCATCATAAACGCCACGATACGTTTTGGGGATAGATCGGTGATTTTGGAAAGTCCAACCGGAGACATAAACAGTTCCCCAACGGACAACAAAAAGTACATCAATAACAGATACGAAAAAGGTACAAATCCAGTTTCATTGGCACTGGTTCCACTTATGGCCAAAACATAAAAACTGATTCCTGCAAACAATAATCCCATACCAAATTTATAAGGTGTTCTTGGGTTCATTTTTTTCTTTGAAAGCCATTGCCACAACAACGATATCGGGATTGCCAAAATAATAATCCACATGGAGTTCAATGAATTGGTCTGTGATGCGGACATGATACCGTCCAAATCCACATTACGCGCAGCGAACAAAGTGATGACACTCCCTGAAAGTTCATGAAAGCCCCAGAATATGGTCATGAAGAAAGTAATCAAAACGGCTACGAACAGTTTTTTCCGTTCTTCCAATGTCGCCTGGTACATAATGTAGCCCAAGTATATCAAGATGGAAACACCAATCAATTTAAATATGACATTCACAATATTTTGATCTCCAAAGAAACTGCCCTCCTCACCCAATGGTTGGTATGAAGACAACAAATAAGCAATAACCGGCACCGATGCAAAGGCCAATATTGGAACCAATGTACCCTGTTTCACGCCTGCAACTTTCTTGTTTATATTGCCATTTTCAGGAGGAAGCCCTTTATCACCAAACACTCCTTTTTTAATACCTCTCCAGAAAAACAATAGGCCTGTGAGCATCCCTATTCCGGCCAAACCAAATCCATAGTGCCAGCCGTATTTGGCAGCCAGAAAACCACATAGAAGAGGTGCCACCCAACCACCAATATTGATCCCCATATAAAATATGGTAAACCCGGAATCTTTTCTTGGATCTCCATCCTTATAAAGCGATCCTACAAAAGTGGATATGTTCGGTTTAAAGAAGCCATTCCCTGCTATGATCAAGGATAGGGCAATAAAGAAGGTCACGTGATTTTCTATGGCCAACACAAAATGTCCCAATGACATTAAAATGCCGCCTAAGAAAATTGAATTTCGCATCCCCAAGATGCTATCAGAAATTCGCCCCCCAATCACAGTTGAAGCATACACCAACGATCCATAGGAAGAATATACCGCAGCAGTGGCATAGTCCCTTTCCATTAAAGCCTCAAAAATGACGTTTACCATGTAGAGCGTAAGCAGGGCACGCATTCCATAAAAACTGAATCGCTCCCATAGCTCCGCAAAAAAGAGGTAGAACAACCCTTGTGGATGTCCGAAAATTGTCTTTTCAGTAGCTGGCTTGATAGTATCTGACATATTTCTTTGAGTTAGTGATTATAGATTTTCCTTGACAAAGTTGGTCAATTTGGTAAACAGGTGCAATCTGGTATTGCCTCCATAAATACCGTGGTTTTTATCTGGATAAATGGCCCAATCAAACTGTTTGTTGGCCTGCACCAATGCCTCGATCATTCGCATACTGTTCTGAACATGAACATTGTCATCCCCGGAACCGTGAACCAACAAATACTTCCCCTTCAACAATTCAGGATAGTTGAACGGGGAATTGTCATCGTACCCACTTGGGTTTTCCTGCGGCGTCTGCATATACCTTTCCGTATAGATGGTGTCATAAAAACGCCAAGAGGTTACCGGGGCAACCGCAATGGCCATTTCAAAGACATCATTACCTTTTAGGATACAATTGGTAGACATGAATCCACCATAGCTCCATCCCCAAATACCGGTTCGGTTCTCGTCTATATAAGGTAGCTCACTTAGTTTTTTGGCAGCAGCAATCTGGTCTTCCACTTCGTATTTGCCCAATTCCTTTTGGGTCAATTTTTTAAAGTCACGGCCTTTTAATCCGGTGCCCCTTCCATCCACACATGCAACGATATACCCTTCGGAAGCCAGCATTTCATGCCAAAAGTCGTTACTGCCCATCCAACTGTTGGATACGGATTGTGAACCAGGTCCGCTGTATTGGAACATGAACAAGGGATACTTTTTATTAGGATCAAAATTGGCAGGTTTGATCATCCACATATTCAGGTCGTACCCATTTATGTTGATGGTGGAAAACTCTTTGGGCGTCATTTCATACCCATCCAGTTTTTCCAACAGGGCCGAATTGTCCTTGATCGCTTTTACCAATTTTCCATCCGAAGCCCTGTGCAGGGTAAACTCATACGGAGTAGTGGCATTGGAAAAAGTATTGATATAATAGGTGTAGTCAGTGCTAAAAGAAGCACTGTTGGAACCCTCTTTCGTGGAAAGTCGTTTCTTTTTCTTCCCGTTTGTGGAAATACTGTAAACATCCCTATTGATGGAACCATTCTCCACGGATTGATAAAAAATCCGATTGTTCTTTTTGTCATACCCGTAATATCTAGTCACCTCCCATGGTCCTTCGGTAATCTGATTTTTCAGTTTGCCATCCTTGCCATATAGGTAAAGGTGGTTGTATCCATCCCCTTCACTGGTCCAGATAAAGCTATCATCGGCCAAAAAGGTCAGGTCATCATCCACATCCACATAGGCATCATCAGTTTCCTCCAAAAGGAGTGAAACCGAATTGTCGTTTGCATTTACCGCATGGAGTTTCAGGTCATTTTGGTGCCGGTTCAAAGTCTGCACACTCAACTGAGCGGGATTGTTCATCCATTTGATTCTTGGGATGTAGTACGGATTGCCCAAATCAACCTTGGAAGCATTACCTGATGCCACATCGTACATGTGCAATGTAACCAAGGAATTGTTTTCTCCTGCTTTGGGATATTTAAATTCGTGTTGATACGGATAAAGTCCGGTTCCGTACATATCCATTGAAAAATGGGGCACATTGGTTTCATCAAATCGTAGGAAGGCAATCTTTGTACCATTGCTGTTCCATTCAAAGGCACGTACAAAGCCAAATTCTTCTTCATAAACCCAGTCGGTAACCCCATTGATGATGGTTCCTTTGCTACCATCCGTCGTCATTTGCTTTGTGGATTTACTGGACAAGTCAAGAATGAAAAGATTGTTGTCCAACACATAGGCCACTTTGGAACCATCAGGGGACAATGTTGGCTCTTGAATCTTGGTGTCGGAAATTTTCACCAAATCCTTGTTGGCAATATCATAAACGTAATAAATCCCCAACCTGGACCTTCTAAAAATGGCCTCTACATCCGTCGCCAAAAGTACTTTGGATTCATCATCACTAAATGAATACGAAGAAAAGTAAGGAACTTCATCCCCAGAGGAAACAATGGTCTCCACTTTTTCCAATGTCTTGTAATCGTATTTGTCTATGTTACTGGTGCGAGTTGATCGGTCAACATTGAGTATGGTATATTGTGTACCGTTGTTCATAGATCTCAGGACGTCCATATATTCTGTCCTGAAGGCACCACCCCAAATTTCTTCGAGGGTTATTTTTTTCTTTTGGGCAGTGGTAAAAGTCAAAAAACCTATCAAGGAGAGGAATAGGAGAAACTGTTTTTTCATGAAGTAAAAAATTGATTTAAAACTCCCAAGTTTACTAATATTTATCGGAAAAATAAACTTTGATGTTGCATTTGCAACAAAAATCGGCGCTGTATTCAGCCACCTATACCCGTAAAATACACCCATGCCTTTACCAAAGTGGCAATATCCGTATCTTTGAATCCTTTAACCGAACACTATGAATGCTCCTGTTGAGGGATTTTCCAAACTTTCCAAAACCCAGAAAATAGATTGGATCGCACACAATTGCACTACTGACCCCAAAGCTACCAAAGACCTTTTGGAACGCTATTGGAACACGGATCCCGATGTGCAAAAGCTGCATGACGAGTTTATAGAAAATACATTGACCAACTACTACCTGCCCTTTGCAGTGGCCCCTAATTTCTTGATCGATGACAAACTCTATGCTATCCCAATGGCCATTGAAGAGAGTTCGGTAGTGGCAGCGGCCAGTAAATCGGCCAAGTTTTGGTTGGACAAAGGTGGCTTTAAAACGGAAATACTGGGTACCGAAAAGGTGGGACAGGTCCATTTCATCTATAACGGAGATGCTGAAAAACTACGTTCCTTTTTTAAAATCGTAAAACCCGAACTACTGGAAAGCGTGGCCGTCATTACCCAAAATATGGAAAAACGCGGAGGTGGCATCAATAATATAGAACTCCGGGATTGGTCCGAACAGGTTGAAGGGTACTACCAGCTCCACTGTACTTTTGAAACGTTGGATGCCATGGGCGCCAACTTCATCAACTCCTGTTTGGAACAATTTGCAAAAACATTGAAGGAACAGGCGCTTCTGCATGAAGCTTTCACCCAAGAAGAAAAGGACATTGAAGTAGTCATGAGCATCCTTTCCAATTATGTCCCCAATTGTTTGGTTAAAGCCGAAGTAAGCTGCCCCATCTCCGATTTGGAAAGCAAGGACATGCCTGCCGATTTGTTCGCCCAAAAATTTGTGCGTGCCGTGGACATTGCCAATGTGGAGCCATACCGGGCGGTTACCCACAATAAAGGTATCATGAATGGCATTGATGCTGTGGTTCTCGCCACTGGGAACGATTTTAGGGCCGTGGAAGCCGGAATTCATGCTTACGCCGCCAGGGATGGTCACTACTCCAGTCTAACGCATGCCAAAATAGAGGAGGGTGTTTTCAGGTTTTGGATAGAAATTCCATTGGCTTTGGGAACAGTGGGCGGACTGACCACCTTGCACCCACTGGTAAAACTGGCCTTGGAAATCTTGCAACACCCTTCGGCCAAAGAGCTGATGCGCATAGTGGCAGTGGCAGGCCTGGCCCAAAACTTTGCCGCGGTCCGAAGTCTGGTGACCACTGGCATTCAAAAAGGGCACATGAAGATGCACTTGTTGAACATGCTCAACCAAATGGGGGCCTCCGAAGAGGAAAAAGTGCAGCTCGTGGAGTACTTCAAACATCATACGGTAACCAATGCCTCGGTAAAGGAGGCTTTGGAAAAAATTCAATCACGATGATGCAAAAAGAATTTTATAGCAACGGAAAGTTACTGCTCTCAGGCGAGTATGCCATTTTGGATGGAGCATTGGGCTTGGCTATTCCCACCAGTTATGGCCAATCATTGAAAGCCACCCCAACGGACAAAGCAGTTTTGGAATGGACAAGCTTTGATGAAAACAATGATATTTGGTTCTCCGCCGAATTCAAGGTGGAAGACTTGAGCATCATTTCAACTTCGGACGATGCCATTGCCCGCACCTTGGCAACACTTTTAAAAGAGGCCAGGGCACAAAATCCACTGTTTTTATCGGAGGATGATGGGTTTGAGGTAGAGACCTATCTTAGTTTTCCAAAATCCTGGGGGTTGGGTACCTCATCCACCTTGATCAACAATTTGGCACAATGGGCTAGGGCAGATGCCTACGAGCTCCTTTGGAACGCATTTGGAGGAAGTGGATATGATATTGCCTGCGCCCAGCACAATTCACCGATTACCTATCAACTAAAAAATGGTGTCCCTCAAATAGAAAAAGTCAACTTTGACCCCTATTTCAAGGACTCACTATTTTTTGTGCACCTCAACCAAAAACAAAGCAGTAAGACAGCCATTGCAGCGTATCGGGACCAAGAGTTTGATAAAAAGGAACTTGTAGACCACATATCTTCCATCACCCAAAAAATGATTGTGGCCCCCTCCCTTTCAGAATTTGAAATTTTGATGGAAGAACATGAGGACGTTTTATCCAAAGTATTGGGTATTGCCCCCATAAAGCAACTGCTTTTTCCAGATTTTCCAGGAGTTGTCAAGAGCCTTGGGGCTTGGGGAGGAGATTTTGTATTGGTCACGGGCGATATTGGCTCCATGGCCTATTTCAAGGAAAAAGGATACCCAACCATTATTTCCTTTCCCAAAATGATGTTGTAAATTTTATTGTTAAATCTATACAATGAAGCAGTCCCTCTTTCCTGTATTGGCTTTACTGTTTTTACTTGGTTGTAAATCCGAAGAGCTGCAGTTGGGTTACGAAACCGACACCTTGAAAATTGTGGGTGTTACGGAACACACCTACCAGCATATTTCCTATTTGCAAACCGATAGCTTTGGCAAGGTTGCCTGCAACGGAATGATTGTGATGGACGGAAAGGAAGCCATTGTCTTGGACACCCCGGTAAATAACACCGTTTCCGAGGAACTCATCAACTGGCTGGAAAAACAGGACATTGAAATCAAAGCTGTGGTGGCCACCCATTTTCATGATGATTGTTTGGGCGGACTGAAAGCTTTCCATAACAAACAAATTCCTTCCTACGCTTTGGACAAGACCATAGAACTGGCACGGAAAGAAGAGGCAACAGTCCCCAAAAACAATTTCTCCAAAACGATGGAGCTGGAAGTGGACACTAAAAAACTCCTTCTGGACTATGCGGGCGAAGGGCATACCAAGGACAATATCATTGGCTATTTCCCCAGTGAAAGAGTCATGTTTGGGGGGTGTCTTATAAAATCGGTTGGTGCCGGAAAAGGATATTTGGGAGACGCCAATGTAGAGGAATGGCCTAAAACTGTCACCAACATCAAATCAAAATATAAGGATATGGCCATTGTTGTTCCCGGTCATGGAAACTCCGGCAATGTGGAACTCCTTGACTACACAATTACGCTCTTTAAAGAATAAATTCCCTTCATCCGTAAACTCAAATGGGGTGTTCGTCAATTAGCCCCTCTTTAAAACCACATTTTTTTGCACTTTGATTCCAGAAGACAAAAATGATAGCTATGTCGCTCTGGGAATCCACTCAATTGTTCGCAAGGAACAAGGCGGGGTTTTTTGCCAAAAAATTGCTCCTGCTTTTCCTTTTTCTTTTTTTATACACTGGTTTTCTGACTTTTTATAGTTGGACCAATTCCAGTGATGGTTTCAACCTGCTGCTTGTCTATGCCCAACTGGTTCCATTGGTTCTGTATGGAATCATTATTTACTTGTTGGTAAAACATCCCAGTGTTTCAAGTGAGAGACTATATCCTTTTACAAGGGTGCCACAAAAACACAAGTATAAGAAAACAGGGCTCTCCGAATCATTCTCCAAGGAACTAAAAAGTAAGTTGGAATATTTGATGAACTCGCAAAAACTATACTTGAACCACGAACTCCGGTTGGACGATATTGCCGAATTATTGGATATCTCCCGTCACCATGCCTCCCAGGTCATCAATGAAAATTTTGAGGTAAGCTTTTACGATTATGTCAACTCCTACCGAATAGAGGAAGCTGCGAGCAAATTATGTGCAGGCTTCGAGAATTCATCGGAATCCATTTCAGACATTGCCTACCAATGTGGTTTCAACAATAGGGTGTCCTTCTATAAAGCCTTTAAAAAGGTAACGGGTTCTACCCCAACAGAATTTATGGTAAAGGTCGCCTAGTTTTATTTTCTATCTACACAATCCAAACCAATCCCTCCTAAAAGTCATCCCTAACAAATTCGGCATTCCTATTATTGTATTCGTTCTACCAATACCAAGAATGCAGAACAATAATGCCAGCCTTTCTGAAAGCCTTTGAACTCTATTCAACAAACCAATGGATGGGGTCTTTTTTGTAAATGTTAATCTACTTCGGCTAACATGTAAAGGTTTTTAAGCCCTTACAAGGTCCATCTTTTCTTTTCCTTTTTTTGCTCAGCAATCCACAAGGTGGGGGTCTTAAATCTTACTACTTCCATAAATATTAGTTTTCATTGTTTCGGAAGATTTTTTTGAATTAGCCTACAAAAAAAGATTTACCCCCCGCCTTGTTTGGATGCATAAACTAACTCTTAATTAAATTTTATGAAAACTAAGAAGTACTGGATGGTGCTTGTGCTGTTGGTCTATGGTTTTACAACGGCATTTGCACAACAAAAACAGGTCTCAGGCACCGTGACCGATCAAGACGGGTTGCCGCTGCCGGGTGTCTCCATTATAGTGGTGGGCACATCCAATGGAACCCAAACCGATTTTGATGGAAACTACACTATCGCTGCAAACGTGGGCCAAGCATTGCGGTTTAGCTATATCGGCCAAAAAACAGTGGAACGGTCTATAGGGGCCTCATCCACAATCAATGTGAGTATGGAGGAGGATGCGCAGGCCTTGGAAGAGGTTGTGGTGACAGCTTTGGGTATTAAGAGAGAAGAAAAAGCATTGGGATTTGCTTCTCAAAAAGTAGCGGGAGACAATCTTGTCAAGGCTCGCGACACTGATGTAAGCAATGCCCTTGCGGGAAAAGTTTCAGGTGTACAGTTTCTTGGCGCACCAAGTTCAGATTTCCGTGCATCAAGTATCCGTCTTCGAGGAAATACCAATGTACTGTTCATTGTAGATAATATTAAAGTAGGTTCCTCAACAGATATAAATCCTGATGACATTCAGGAAATGACAGTACTTAAAGGTTTAACCGCTACGGCACTTTACGGGCCGGAAGGGCGCAATGGTGCTATTGTAATCACAACAAGAAGGGCAAAGGAAGGAAAGGCAACAATTACCATTAACCAAAACACTTCGTTAGAGAATGTCTACCTCCTACCAGAATATCAAAATGAATATGGGGGTGGTTATGAACAGGAATTCCCAATATTCAATTATGACCCAAACCAACATCCTGCTTCGTGGGCATCATTTGATGGACAACCCATGGTGGAATATTATGCTGATGAAAGCTGGGGACCCAGATTGGATGGCACTCCAGTAAGACATTGGGACAGTTGGATAGAAGGAGACCCAGAATTTGGAAAACTTAGACCATTTTCTCCCAATCCAAACAACATTAAAGATTTTTACAACACAGGTATGACCAATCGAACCAATATTACGTTTCTAAAAGGTGGTGAAGATTATAGCATACGAACTTCGGTCACACGCACTGAAAAAGAAGGCATTATGCCCAACACCAAGCGCACACAGTATGACTTCTCCAACAATGTTGAAATGAACATAAGCGAGAAATTCAAGATGTATTCCAATTTATCTTTTCAAACCAGGAAGACAAAGAACTTTGCCGCGCTTGGCTATGGAGGACTTGGATCCAATTTTAATCAATGGTGGCAACGACAATTAGATATAGATCGCATCAAAAATTATAAAAGAAATGGACAGATTGTTTCTTGGAATATCAATGATCCAACAAACACCCGTCCCCTCTATTGGGACTCACCCTATTTTCTCCTTCACGAAAGCGTCAACAACCAGACCAAAAACATGTTCAATGGAAGACTCGGTGGAACGTACACATTTAACGAAAAACTTAATTTGTCCATAGAGACCCGCAAAACATACAATGCCTTTGAATCTGATGCTCGTAGTGGATGGGGAGGTTTGTCACCTGAAGGATATAGTGAAAACGAAAATACCGAAACACGCGATGAGCTTTTTGGTCTAATCAATTACCACAACAGTTTTGGCAAATTTGATATTAGCGCAAAGTTGGGAAGTGAATTTAGTTTTTACAGTTTTAAAAATCTGTTGGCAATTACTAATGGTGGGATGACCGTGGAAAACTTTTATTCTTTGGGCACCTCAGTTGACCGACCCAATGTGGACAGTAATCGAATAAAATCACAAAACAGAGCGGTTTTCATGGCAGCTTCCTTAGGTTTTGATGGTGTATTGTACCTTGATGGCACCGCAAGGTGGGATTGGAGCTCCACTGCAAACCCAAACAATAATAGAGTGGAAACCTACGGAGTATCAGGAAGCTTTGTTTTCTCAGAACTTTTACCACAAAATGACTACTTCACTTTTGGAAAATTACGAGCAGGATATGCCGAAGCACCAATTTTTCCGGACGCGCACAGATTGAATCCAATCTACTCCAATCAAAACCCTTATGGTAGTAGTGGAGCTATGACAGTTCCAAACGGACTTCGTAACCCAGAATTGACCGGTGGTGTCAGAAGTGAAATTGAGCTTGGTGGCGAACTTAAATTTTACAGGAATAGGATTGGATTTGATGTTACCTATTTTGAAAAAACAGATACTGACCTGCCCGTATTCTTGACCCTTGATTCCTCTACAGGATTCACAGGCGTTAGCACCAATTCTGGAGAGCAATTCTATAAAGGTTTGGAATTCGGTTTTACAGGAACTCCAATCAAAACAGAAAACTTCGAATGGGAACTTTCAGCCAACTTGGCAACGTTAACCAGATGGGTTAACAAATTGGCAGAAGGGGTTACGGTAAATACACTTGATGGGACTTCCCAAGGCTGGGGAGGACTTTTGCTACAAGAACGTGAAGGTGAGGAATGGGGCGTTCTTTATGGCAGAAAAGCACAAAGAGATGATAATGGTAATTTAAAACTTTCTTCTTCTGGAGCCATACAGTATGATCCCAATCAATTTTTAGGTAATGTACTTCCAGATTTTACGGGTGGTTTTACAAGTAATATGAGGTATAAAAACTTTGACTTATTCCTAGGATTTGACTTCCAAAAAGGGGGTCAATACTTTTCAGTATCCGATATGTTCATTAACTCCTCTGGGTTAGGTATCGAATCAGTAGGGAACAACGCATTGGGCAATCCCAAACGTGATCCTTTGACAGGGACAGGGATTGTTGGTGGAATTGCTGTACCCCAGGCCACAGCCGGATCTGACTCAGGAGGTATTTTGGTAGAGGGCGTTGATGCAACTTCAGGTAATCCTGCAGCTTATTTCGTTGAACCTTCAACATATTATGGCAGACTTTTTGGGTTGTCAGAATTCTTTCTTCACGATGCATCCTATTTAAAGTTGAGAACGCTCAGGTTAGGATATAATTTACCTAATAAGTTCTTGAAACAAACACCATTTTCAGCAGCCAATATTGCCCTTTATGCAAACAACCTTTGGTTGATAGATTCAGATCTCAACTTTGTTGACCCATCGGAATTGGAAAACATCGGGTGGAGTACCGGCGCAAACAATTACAAATTTATTGAAGGTGGTCAGTTACCTCCTGCAAGAACATTAGGGCTAAATATTAGTTTAACATTCTAATTGCAAAAAAGATGAATCTGAAATATATCAAACAAGTAGTAATTACCCTTATTTCCATATCCCTTTTTTCATGCGATAACGCCGATTTTGGGGATATGAATATCGATCCCAACAACCCGAGTGATGCTTCCACTGCCTCATTGTTGACAGCTGCACAAATATCGCTCAGTGGATATTTGACTGCAACAACGCCCAATTTATATGTCCAATATTTAAGTAATGGACAATATCCGGAGGAATCACAATACGCAACCGTAAACTTTAATTATGGAGCATACTATACAAATATTCTTGTTGTTTTGAACAGGATCATTGAACTCAATACAGATGAAAATTCCATGATTGCAGCACAGGCAAACGGTTCAAACAATAATCAAATTGCCGTCGCAAAAATCCTTACAGCTTACACCTATCAAATGATGACTGATCGTTGGGGTATGCTTCCTTACACAGAGGCTCTACAGGGATTGGATGATATTTTTGCGTCCTACGATACGCAGGAAGTGATATATGATGGGCTTTTTAATGAAATAGATGAAGCTTTGGCCTTAGTAGAAGGGAATCAACCAGGTCCCACAGGGGATGTTATTTTGGATGGGGATATGAATAGATGGAAACAATTTGCCAATACGCTCAAAATGAATATGGCAATAAGAATTTCAAAAAGATTTCCCACATCCGGTGGTTACGCGGCCATTAAATTCAATGAAGCAATATCAGAGGTCATTTCTTCGAATGAAGAGAACATTTACTATGCCTTCCTTGCCGAAGAAAATAATGACAATCCATGGGAAGATAGATTTCTTGCACCCAATTACCGTCTAGATTATCTATTGAGCGATACCTTTGTTAACTTTCTTGTTGGGAATGGAACGCCTTCAGAACCTGAAGACCCCCGTTTGGAACAGTATGCTGTTCCTGCAAAAAACTCCGGAATTTTTGTTGGGGCACCTTATGGTCAAGAAAATGGAAATACTCCCGATTACTCATTTATTACTCCAAACGTAATCTACAATCAAGAAGCCCCAGGCTATTTTTTCACTTATTCGCAAATAGCCTTTGCAAAGGCAGAAGCCGTGGAGTTGGGGTGGATGGCCGGAAATTCTGCTTCTTTTTACGAAGAAGGGATTTTGGCCTCAATGGAACAATGGGGAGTAGACTCGGCCGATGCAAATGCATATATCGCTGCCAATCCATATACGGGCATAGTGGATATAGCCTATGAAAAATATGTAGCACTATATTTACAAGGTTATGAGGCCTGGGCAGAATGGAGAAGGTTCGGTGCCAATGCCCCAACCCTTGAACCTCCTGTAACAGCTTTAAGTGGTAATGGCATACCACAAAGACAAGCCTATGCCACAAATGCTAGTGCAAGTAATGAGGAAAACTATAATGCGGCAATTTCACAACAAGGGCCAGACAATTTGGATACTGTGCTTTGGTGGGCTCAATAACACCTCTTATTATTTATAAATTGACTTTAAAGAGGAGGCTGTCATAAAAGAAGCTTCCTCTTTTTACTTAATTTCCTATTGTTCACCATTTATTCAATTATGAATCGGACAATTCTCCAAACTAGCTTTCCCAAACTTTAGGATTGAACTTTTTTCTTGGCTCCACCAACCCAAACCCCCCATCCGTCAATTGAGTACCTCAATTTCAAGGCAATACCCATAAGTTTGGTTATTCATCAAACTCTCGGAGTATCATGACCCAAATCAGAACAACCTTCATCAATATCTATACCCTTGGTCTCTGCTTATTCTGCAGTTTCCATTTCTATGCACAAATCAATGAGCAGGCTACCGAACGCTTGAATCGTTTCATGCAGGAGAGCTGCCAAACAACCTATGAAGAAATTGCACCAGAGGTTACCTCAAAAATTCTGAAGTATCCTGTTTATTACATCACTAGGGAAACCAAGAATATGTATGGCAGAAAGGAACATGCATCCAGTAGGTTTATTGTAATAGATACTGGAGACCATGTCAAAACCTTTGAACCCATAAAGACCAATACCAATCTGCCGGAACTGTACGGTTATATCCAACAAGATTTTCTGTTGAATCAGCAATCGGCCCCTGAATTTGAAGCACTGCTGGATGTCATTTATCCAATTGAAAGCTGGAAACCCGATAAAAGGGAATTCTTTTTAAAAGACGGTAAATGGTATTTTCTTAGGGATGCCTATTTCCGTACCAAGCAAGGCTTTGAGGTATCTGTGGATATGGATGGGAAGATTACCGGAATCCGGTACAAAATGAAATGGGACGAAAACGAAGAATCCTAATCCCAATACAACCAATAAAAAAGCCCCTTAAAAGGGGCTTTTAATATTGTTTAGAATTCTCTTTCTATTAATAGAACACAGCTCTGTTATCCTCTATTTCCGCTTTTTCCTTCAAAGCATTGTAAACAGCCCCGTTTACCCTGGCAGCAGTACTGCTTCTCAAGCCAGCGGCAAAGGTACTGTAGTTTTCCAAGTCTGGAGCGGCATCCTTTTGGATCAACTTCACCTTGAATACTCCCGTATTGCCTTTAATGAAATCCGAAACCTGATCGGCTTCCATGGAGAATGCGGTCCCTACCACCAATGGTTCACGACCGGCTCCTGGCAATGTAGGCGATTTTAAGGTCAACGATGTGCCTTTCTCAACCCTCACCCCATTTGCAGAAGCAATTTCATCCAAGGATTTCCCGGCATTGGCAGCGATGATTTGTTCGGCCTTACGTTCTTTCCTAATTTCTGGAAGGGCAATGGCAGAGGCATCCTCTGGCGACATAAGTCCCTTTTTGTATTTCTTGGTCAATTGTACAATGGCATATCCGTTGTTCACATTGAATCGTCTGATGTCCCCTACCTTGGTATCATCATTAAAAATCCATTGTACAATGCTTCTTTGGGCACCCAACCCTGGAAGGTTTTCGTCCATTTTCTTAATCTTGTTCACAGGTCGCACGGTATAACCGCTCTCCTTGGCAATCTCCCCAAAGTTTTCTGGTTCTGCATCCACAGCTGCCATTTCAAACTTGGTGGCATCCGTGAACAGGGTATTGATGGTCTCATCGGAAGGCTCAATTTCCCGAGTCAAGGAAGCTACCTTCACAATATCCTGTTTGTCATCGACCCTGATGATGTGATAACCGAATTGAGTTTCCACCAAACCGATGGTTCCTACAGGATTGCCAAAACAGAAATCGTTGAACTCATCGGCCATTTCACCTTCTTGAAAATATCCAAGGTCCCCTCCTCGTGGTCCAGATGGCCCATCTGAGTTGTCCCTTGCCAAAGTTGTGAAAACAGCGCCTTCCTTTTTGGCCTCGGCCAACAATTCCTTGGCCTTCGCTTCAGCCTCCTCTTTGGTTCTGGTAACGGAAGCATTAGATCTTTCAGCACCTTCCCAAGCTATCAAAATGTGGCTTGCCTTTACAGACCCATTGGCCTTTTTGTCCATGATCTTGGAAATCTTGAAGAAATCCCCATCCTTGTACGGACCGTAAATTTCGCCAACTCCCAAAGCCATCAACGTATCGGCCGCAACGGGCGACAAGTCTTTTTTGGCCCTATAAAGGGTGTCGTATTTAGTATCGGAATACCTGTCCAAAAACGCCACCATATCAGTAGTGTTCCTAAATCCAGGGATTGTATCCGTGGTATCGGTACTCTCGGAATATTCAACGGTATCATCCAACAAAGCGGCAATAGCTCCCTTTATGTTGTTTTCATCCTCCGCGGAAGGTTTTTCCTCAAAATAGATAAAGCGTACATCCCTTGCCACTTCTTGTTGAAACTGATCTTTATGGTTGTTGATGTAAACTTGAATCTCGTCTTTGGAAACTTCAATCTGGCTATCATCAATGGAGGTATAAGGCACCCTTACAAATTGAATGGTCACCTGATCATTGGCCAATTGGTAGTCAAACTTCCCTTCTGTAAGGGTTGCTGCGGCACCACCTTTGATCAAATTAAAATACATTCGCTCCTTGGCAGCTTCTATAATGGCATTTTCATCCTGCAACCAAGCATCGTAACGCAATGGGTCGTTGGCTTTCCAATCCGCTATGGCACTTTTGAACACTTCTTCATTGAAGATACCGTTCTCATCTTGGAAATCTGGAATCTGTGCATATCCGGAAGTTTTCACAAACTCTATGATCTGATCACTCTCCACATCAATCCCCAAGTCCTCAAACTGTTGGTTCAAGATGGTATTTCTAACCTCTTGGTCGTACACCATGTTCACCAATTGGGTAGAAGACATGCTTGGTCCGTATGTTCTTGACATCGTCTCGACCCTAGCCCTAAAATCGTCAATGGAAATGTCCTCACCGTTAATCTCTGCCACTGCGGAGCCTACTTTTCCCATACCAAGATCATTGCTATTGAAGACCCCTGATATTACAAAGGCGAACAAGGCCAATCCAATGATCAGGATAAGAACCGTTGTCCGTTTTCTAATATTCTCTAATATTGCCATTTTACTGTTAGTTTTCTATAAATTCAGTGGGCGAAAATACCACTTTCTTTTCAAATAGGAAAGCCTAAAAAGCATCGGAAATTATTAATCCTCAGTATTGATACGCACACTCACCAAATCAATTTTGGTATTGGACACTTCCAAGATTTTAAAGGTAAAATCATCAATGGTGACCTCCGTATCCTGTTCGGGTATTTGCCCTGTCCGGTTGACGATCAAACCACCCAAGGTTTCGTATTCCTCCCCTTCGGGCAATTCCAATTTATAGTTCTCGTTGATGTAATCCACCTCTAAACGGGCAGAAAACTTGAATTCGTTGTCCCCCAGTTGCTCTTCATGCAGATCGGTGGTATCGTGCTCGTCCTCTATCTCCCCAAAAAGTTCCTCAATAATGTCCTCCACCGTCAATATACCGGCAGTACCCCCATATTCATCCAAAACAACTGCCACACTTTTTCGTTTTTTGGTGAGTACGTTCAGGATATCCTGTATGAGCATGGTCTCCGGAACAAACTCCACCGGCAGCAGAATACTTTTGATGGTCTTGGGTTTTTTGAACAGTTCATAGGAATGCACATATCCAATGATCTCATCGATACTTTCCTTGAACACCAATATTTTGGAATAGCCCGTTTCCGTGAACAATTTGGTCAGGTTCTTTGGGGTATCATTGATTTCAACGGCGGTGATTTCCGTTCTTGGCACCATGACCTCCCTGGCCTTTACCGTTGAAAATTGAAGGGCATTCTGAAAAATCTGAATCTCGGAATCCACCTCATCCTCTTCCTCCACAGTTTCCATCTGCTCCGTGATATAATCTCCCAGCTCCAATTTGGTGAAAGACAGTTGCACCTCATCTCCTTTGGTCTTGAAAAAAATTTTAAGGATAAAATCGGATACCTTGATCACAAACCAAGAAATGAATGAAAACAGGAGATAAAAGAAATAGGCGGGTACGGCAAAAACTTTCAATAAAGTGTTGGAATAGATCTGAAAGAGCACCTTCGGCAAAAACTCCGCCGTAAACAGGATAATGAGTGTGGAAATGACCGTTTGTGAAAGCAAACTGAAATCGGTCAACAAGGAATTCACAAATTCGGAATTGGTAGGCAACATCCCTTGAAACCATTCCATGAGCAAATCCCCCATGAACATTCCATAGATTACCAGGGCAATATTGTTCCCTATAAGCATGGTGGCAATGAACTTGGAGGGTTTATCGGTAAGCCAGGTCAACACCTTGGCCAACACACCTTCCTGCTTTTTCTCAATTTCAATATGGATTTTGTTCGCTGAGATAAAGGCTATCTCCATTCCCGAAAAGAATGCCGAGAACAAAAGGGAAAGCAATATGATAACAATGGCGGGGTCCAAGGCTACTGTTTATTATCCTTTTTGTGCTGTTCAAAACGCTTCCGATACCTTCTCCTAAAAATGAACATGCCCACGGACACCACCGCAAACATGATAAAAATATAGGTGTCCTTTGGATTGACACTCCAAAGGGTCGCAATCTTGTATATGGAAAGGGCAGCCACTGCCAAGTATAGGTATTCGGTATATCTTAAAATCTTGATCATTTATCTTCTTCTTTTATGGTCATAAGACCAAATGTTTTGTGGGCTTTAAAAAAGCTGAAATCCTTGTTGAAGTCCATTCCTTGGCCTTCCATAATGGTTCCGTCTTCGGGATTGGTATAGGTGAAGGCCGCCTCGGTAAAGATCCAGTTGTCCTTCCTATCAAAATACAACTGATCGGTTTCCAAAATCTTTCCGTCATGGCTTTCTATGACCACATTGCCGCGCAAATCTATCAAATTGGTCTGTGAATAGATGATACCATACTCTGCGGAAATCACACTTTTTTGGTCTTTTTCATCAAAGAAATCCACCTTGAGTCCTTTAGGAAAGGTACGGAATTTAAACGGTTGGTTGTCAAAATCCTCGGAAATGGGACTGGTCAAAACTGCAATAACTCTGGAATAAGCTGAATCCTGTACACCCATCCCCTCGGGAGCTTCCGTGTAGACCACGGTGAAATTTTGGGCCACGCCTTGTGGAAAAATTGGTTTCACGGCTTCTTCCCCCACTCTTTGGTAGTCATCATCACAGGACATAAAAAGGATTGCCACGGTAAAAACCGTGGCAAAACACTTTAAAATATTTTCTAATGTCTGTCTCACTCTATAGATTAGGTACCTTAACGCTACCACCTACCCAACAGCTAAAGGTTATGGTTTGTCCGGCCATTCCAGAGCTAAAGATCATTTCTTTGGTAGGCGCCTTGGCATCATAACTTGCAGCGGTTTGATTGGCATGGCTGCTAACCGCAGGGTCTACCCTACCAGCTTTTCTGGCCATCTCTGCCGCTTTCCAGTAAATGGCCCTTTTCTCAAACGGAGTGCTTCCACAATCGTTGGCACTACCGGCGTACAAGTTGGCAATCAACAAATAGGCCTTACCGTTGGCTGGGTTGGCATCAATTGCTTTTAGCGCGTAGCTTCTTGCTTGGGACTTGCTGCTTCTTCTAACCGTAGTGGCAATCTTGTACAGAATGTTTGATTTCTTGTATGAGTCAGATTCCAACTCCACAGCTTTGTTAAAGTCTGCGATGGCACCTTTCATGTCACCAGATTTTTGCTTTAACACACCACCATACATATAGGCGTCTGCAGAGGGATCTAATGCCAACTGTGCCTCGAACAATTTACGGAACATGGGATCGTCCGTACATTCTTTGGCGAACATTCTACCAACGGCACCTTTCACCCATTTAACATCGCCTTTTTTGGCTTCGTAGTTTTTCTCATACAATGGGATCAAGTTGTCACAATCGGCAAGCTTACCCAATTTGGCATCTACACTGCTGGCCACTTTCCCAAAGGATTCAGAGTTGGTACTCGCCATTTTAAGCTGACTGCTTTCCTTTTTCGTAATTGTCTTTAGGGAATCTTTTGGAAGCAATTTGGTAACTATATCCGTAAGCTTTTGGTTTTCTTCATCAATTTTCTCCGTTACGTCATCATAGGTATCAAATACATCCTGAAGATCCTTTTTACCTGCTTCATGCAAATCTACCAAGGCAGAGAAATATAGATAAAGTGCCCGTGGGTTTTTAAAGTTTTCCCTATCCTCTTTGAATCCCTTGTCCAACATATTGAACAATTGCTCATCAGAAGCCATCTTGTTTTCATACATAAGCAAAGCTTTCTCTATGGCAACATCTGCTTTCGGATATTTGGTGGGAAAGTATTTATTACTATTCTCGAACAATGCCAATAAATCTTGGATGAACCCATCCTTTTCGGCTCCAGATGACTTATCTATTTTATGTTCAAGGATTTTTTCTCCATATAGAAAGTTGGCCCTGTTGATGTCTGGACAATTTTCATATACCATTTTCCATGGCTCGTAAGCTGCATCGTAATTTTTCACCTTGGCATGCTCCACATAAATGGAAAGATTGGTCATGCACTCAGGGTTTTGTGCTTGGGCCATACTTAATCCCGTCAACATCACGGCCGCTATCATTGTTAAGTAGTGTCTCTTTTTCATCTTACTAATTTTAAAGTGGTTAAAGTACAAATTTTCATTAAAAAATCCTCTTAAAGATTCTTCAACGGGTGGTTATTTATGAATTTTTAAAAAATAGGCCCCATCAATTTATTTTCTTTTTCTGAAACCATAGATCATTTAACGATAAACCTACATTGACCTTAAAATAACTTTCCTCAATAAGGTTTGCATCGGTGGTACCCCTTTTGCCCAACTCAAACCCGAGATTGAGATTGGAGAAGGAATTGCCCAACGGCATACCCATTCCAAAAGTTATGCCAAAGTTATTTATGTCCTTTCCGTTCACGGTCATCCCGCTAACGTCATATCTAAGTCCGGCCCGGTAGGTAACCCTTTTAAAATATCCGGATAGCGCCCTATAATCCGGCACCCAATACCCTCCAAGGGCATAGGTACTGGCATCGTTGTAGGTCACATTCTGAATACCCAAAAATCCGTTTTCGAATTCACTGTATTTCTGAAAGCTATATTCCGCACCCAAAAACCACCTTTTGTCCTCCCCAAACCCAAGGCCAAGGGTTGCCCTGGTTGGTACTTTCAATTCGGTGTTCCTAAGATTTTCTGCATCCAGGTTCACATCCACCACTTCAATATCACTTCCGTTCACCAACGAGAAAGAACCTATGGTCTGGGAATTTTTGGAAACCAAATTTCCTTGGGTGTTCACCAAAATGGAAGTGTAGAGTGTATATTTTTCCTTTATTGTAGGGTTATAGTTCAGTGCATAGTTGAAATCATACCCACTGATCTTGGAAGATCGCCTATCAATGGTACCAAATTGGACATCTTCCACGCTTTGGATCCTTTCATAGTCCAACGTACCAAAATTGAAATTGGCCGTAACTCCCAGGGTCACATTTTTAATGGGCTCAAAACCAACGGATGCATAGATCCTGTTCAACCCACCATCGCCGGTGAACACATTGGTCACTTCGGCGCCGGATCCATTGGTCGCGGTATCGTTAAGGCTGTACCCGACGGACGAAAACGGCATGAGACCGAATCCTATCCCTACTTTGTTGGCAACGGGAAACCCAATGGCGAGGTAGTCCAAATTGGTAATCGAGGTCTTTTGTTCCTGGGACCAATCCTTTAACCTGTATTCCTTGTGTGAAATCCCGGCCGTGTAGGCAGTCAATCTAAGTTTGGAGTATGCGGCAGGGTTGGTAAGATTGATATGGATACTGTCTCCATACATGCTGATGCCCCCCATCATTTGATTATCCACGGTTCCATTGTCCCTCAAATCGCCGATTCCAAAATATGAATACGGGGATATGGTACCCTTTTGCGCGAATGCATTGTGGGCCATCACGCAAAAAATTGCAATCAATAATTTTTTAACCATCTAGTCTTTGTTGTATTCCAGCAGGCAATTAAGCCCCTCCAAGAGAAATTTGGAGTTCGCAAATATGGTGTTTTTTAGCCTTTTGGCAAAAAAATGGGCGTCGCCGCCTGTTAAAATAACTGTTAAATCTTGAAACCTAGACAGATATTGATCGATTACCCCGTCTACTTCGCATGCCACCCCATTGATCACCCCACTGTGCATGCAGGATTCGGTGGAGTTCCCGATGATGTCCAAAATTTCTGCTGGTTCCAGCAAAGGTAAGCCTGCCGTTTGTTGGTTCATGGCCTTGTAGCGCATCCTTACCCCGGGTGAAATGGCCCCACCGATATATTCCCCGGCATCGTTCACCATGTCATAGGTAATGCAGGTTCCGGCATCTATCACCAGGGTGTTGCCCCGCGGGTTTTG
>JAGQZL010000070.1 GCA_020434915.1 Allomuricauda sp.
CAGCTCTTCATGGGCTCTAAGTTGATGCGTGCACCATTGGCGCCACCACGCTTGTCACCACCACGGAAGGTGGCAGCTGAAGACCACGCAGTATATACCAAATCAGAAACGGAAACACCTGAATCCAATACTTTCGCTTTCAATGCCTTTACATCAGAAGCATCAACCAAGGTGTAATCCACTGCTGGAATGGGGTCTTGCCAAATCAGTTCTTCTTTGGGAACCTCTGGTCCAACATACCGGGAGAGTGGTCCCATATCACGGTGGGTCAACTTAAACCAAGCGCGGGCGTAAGCATCAGCAAAGGCCTCTGGATCCTCGTAGAATTTACGTGAAATTTTTTCATAGGCAGGATCAAAACGCAACGACAAGTCGGTAGTCAACATGGTTGGTTTTCTGTTTGGTCCCCCAAATGGATCTGGGATAATGGCCTCCGCATTTGATGCTACCCATTGGTGTGCACCTGCAGGGCTTTTGGTCAATTCCCACTCGTATTCGAACAAAAATTTAAAGAAATCGTTGCTCCATTTAACTGGGGTCGATGTCCAGATTACTTCCAATCCTGAAGTAAAGGCATCCGGACCTTTTCCTGTACCATTTTTATTTTCCCATCCAAAGCCTTGTGATGCCAAATCTGCTGCTTCTGGATCTGCATCCATCATTACTTTTTCGCCAACTCCATTACCGTGTGTTTTTCCGATGGTGTGTCCTCCTGCAATCAAAGCAACGGTTTCTTCATCGTTCATCGCCATACGCTCAAACGTTTCGCGAATATCGTGTGCTGCAGCTACAGGGTCGGGATTACCGTCCGGTCCTTCTGGGTTCACATAGATCAATCCCATTTGCACTGCGGCCAATGGATTTTCCAAGTCACGTTCTTCCTTGTTGTGCGAGTAGCGGCTGTTTGGCGTATCACTCGTAGCCAACCATTCGGTTTCGTTACCCCAATACACATCTTGATCGGGCTCCCAAACGTCTTCACGACCTCCTGCAAAACCAAAGGTTTCAAATCCGGTGGATTCCAAGGCTACGTTACCGGCCAAGATCATAAGGTCTGCCCAAGAGATTTTCTGACCGTATTTTTGTTTGATGGGCCACAATAAACGACGGGCTTTGTCCAAGCTCACGTTGTCTGGCCAAGAGTTAAGGGGTGCAAAACGTTGTTGACCACGTCCACCGCCTCCACGGCCATCTTGTACACGGTACGTTCCGGCACTGTGCCAAGCCATACGGATAAACAAGCCGGCATAGCTGCCAAAATCGGCAGGCCACCAGTCTTGTGAATCGGTCATCACATCCAACAAATCTTTTTTAAGGGCTTGGTAATCCAGCTTTTTGAACTCTTCTGCATAGTTGAATTTCTCCCCAAGTGGATTGGATTTTTCTGAATGTTGGCTCAACAGTTCCAACTTTAGTCGGTTGGGCCACCAATCTTCATTTTGTGTACCTCCTCCGGCAACTTCGCTCAAAAATGGGCATTGACTTGCATCTGCCCCGTTTGCCATTTCTTTACTCATGATAGTATGTTGTTTATAGATTTTTTCGCATCCTAAAAATACGAAAATGACCCCTGTTATCATAGGTAATTGATATGAAAATACTATCCAATCATAAGTCTCGTCTATTGTGCGGGGTTTTCAAATCGATAAATCAAATACCTGTTGATTCCTTAACATTAACATTATTTGGCTATTTCTTGACCCATTACCGCCCTATCCTTTCCTAATTTTGTATGAATTCTAAAACACTTTTTATGAAGACGATAAGAACATTAGCACTTGTTGCCCTTTTCATTGTAGGCGGCAGTGTCATGGCACAGAATAAAAAGGACCAAAAAATAATGAACGATGCCGTAAAGGCGAAACAAACGCTTTTGGAGGCCGACTCGGGTCTTGAGCGTTTTTTTAACGAATCGGCCGGTTATGTAATCTTCCCCAATGTGGGCAAGGGCGGTTTTATTATTGGTGGTGCCTCTGGAAACGGAGTGGTCTATGAAAACGGAAATGCGATTGGTATGGCCGACCTAAAGAAACTGAACATTGGACTACAGGCCGGTGGACAGGCCATTATAGAGGTCATCTTTTTTGAGACCGATGTGGACCTGGAACGGTTTACGGAAGGTAAGTTCGAGTTTGCGGCGGAGACCTCTGCCGTGGCCCTAAAATCGGGCATTGCCTTTAACGCCAAATATAAGGACGGGGTGGCCGTGTTCGCCTTGCCCAAGGCAGGATTGATGGCCGACGCCTCGGTGGGTGGCCAAAAGTTTGGTTTTAAGGCGTTTTAAAATAGAAAAGCCCCTTAAAAAAGGGGCTTTTTTCTTATATCATTAAAATTGATAGCGTATCCCTAGGCCCAAATCAAAATCGAAGCCATCGCCGTAAGCGTCGTCCCCAAAACCAATTTCAGGTCTTATGTCCAGCGACAAAATCAGTGGAATCTTGAAATTATACTCCACACCAATGTCCCCGGCCAAAAGGGCAAATGAGTCGGAACCCCCGTTATCATAGTCCACATTACCAAATCCGGCTCCGGCACCAACATACCAATGAAAGTCTTGATCCAAGGGCATCACCCATTGAAAAAGTCCAACAATCTTAAAGGCATCGTAAAAATCCTTTTCTCCTCTGATGCCCAAATCCAGTTCTAGCCGGTTATTCTCAAACAGTGCTCTTTGATAGCTGATCTCCGCGCCTAACGAATCAAAACCATCATCGTCCCCGAGACGGACCCCAAGGGCATTTTTGGAAATGCGTTGCGCCTCGCCATGGAAACTTACGGCACATACGAATAACAAGGTAATTACCAGTGTTCTCATAATTATAGTTTTAAGGTTGTTGTTCAATTTACAATTTTTATGACAACCTTAAAAACTAATCCTTTGACAGTCATTCGTTTAATTGGAATCAAACAACATAAACTCCGGTGGGTTCGGGTATTGTGCTTGCAGTTCCCTGATCATTTTGTTGCGTTTTCTTTTCTTAAGAAAAGAAGTTGCGAATAGGGGGACCCACACACCCACTTCGAGAATCCCCAAAACAATGATGGGAATTCCTAAAAAGGCACCTCCCATATTTTCACAAAACTCATCCTCTCCACATGACCCTCCGTTTGCAATTAAATTCCCTACTCCAAAGGTTAAAAGGCCCAATCCGGTAAATCCAGCACCCAGGAGCAGGTTGTTCTTTCGTTGGCCATCCTTCACGAGTATTTTGCGCAGTAGCCTTTCATTTGCCTCATTTTGTTCCAATAAATAGGTGTGGTTCAACCCCCAACGATCCAACCGAAGTTGTTGCTTGGGAGAAAAATTTTGGGCGTTAACTTGGGCAATGCTTAAAAGCAAAACCACAGCATAAACCATTTTTTTCATGTTTAAAAATTTAAAATGTTATTGGGGTTATGCTGCGCAGTGCGTTGTTACTCCCGCTGAGCTGGAGTAAAGTCTTGTGGGGCGTTTTGAGGCAGTTTTATGGTACCCGCATCGCCTGTATCGTTATAAATGGTCCATTCTAAGAAAGTGAACACGGGGTTCCCTTGTATAACAGCCAGATTTCGGAAAGCCCTACCATCTTCAAACTCATGGTTGGTGTTGGAACCGTCCTCACCAATCACCCCAAACACATCGATCACACTGCCGAAGGGATCCACCAGTTCCAGATTATCGTCGCCATTGGAGTCTGCCGGACTATTGGTGGAAACGGCCAAATCTGGCTGAAAGCCGTACACCAATTCAAATTCTTCAGCATTTGGTGAAATTACCAACGTGCTTTGTACCCCAATGACGATACCGGACAAGTCAACTGTGGAGCTCACCTCTGTATTATCGTTGGTGTAGCGACGAAGGGTCCATAAATTCAGATCCAAAGGTTCTGTGGAAGCATTGTACAGTTCCACAAAGCGTGCCCCAGAATTGTTATCGGGGTCGGCTAATTCCGAGATGAAAATCTGGTTGGAGGTAAACTCCGTAATGATCTCTGGGCAGCGGTCATTATTAAAATTGATATCCTCCAACGACCGGATAATCAGTTTTGGCACATTTCCATCCTTGATCAAAATTCCCGTGAGAGATCCATTCCCTTCGGGAAGCAGTTCGGCTTGAAAATCGGCATAACCACTATTGATCAATACTATCTGGTTTTCTTCACAATCCTGAAGGATGCGTTCCGTTTCTTCCTCTGGCTCCGCAAAAGGTTGACCCAATGCCTCATCCTGAAATTCAAGGTTTTCGATTTTTACCAAAATATTTGCCGAAAGAGTATCCAAAGCCTGTATTGAAGTTACCAATGGGGTTGCTTCATCATCATCACAGGACAAATAAATATGCTCCATCACCTTTTGTGCAGGCAATCGTCCAATGGAAAGATTCCCAAAGGATGAAAAAGCACTGCCCAGTTCCATGTTGTCCTCCTTTTGCTTCACATAGAGGTCTTGTAGTTTCACCTTCACTTTGCTTCCCACCGGATAAAACAAATGGGAATTGCTCAACTCAATCTTTATCTGCAACCCTGCTTTCGGATTGGAAGCCTCTTCTTGCAGATACAACTCACTGTAAAAATTGCCAGCCTTGTCTGAAGAAATCACATATCCTTCGAGGACCAAATCCTCTTTAATTTGAATGGTTTCTTCCCCAGCCAAGGAATCGAGCTCGGCGAAGGTGATATTGGTTTGCAAATCATCATTGCAAGTTGTTTTGGGAGTTCCAAATTCGTTGTTATCCACACAGGAAACCACAAATAGGAAGAATGCCAAACCGAAGGTTGTGTATAGTATATTTTTCATGTTCAATAGAGTTAAAAGCTTATCGCCAAATTCAAAAAATAGGTTCGTCCATAGCTGTACCAATACTTGGGCCCGAAGTTGGGTGACCCACTTTGCTTATCCTGTTGCCATTGCCCAAAATTGCCATTTCGGCTCTGTTCATATCCCCCCGATCTAAAAACCGAATCAAAAAGATTGCTGGCACTGGCAAAAACACTGATGTACTTTTTGCCCCAGAGCCAAGATTTGCCTCCTACTAAATTGAGCAAGTAGATATCCTCCAAATGTTGTTGCTGTAATGCCTTTGCTACGTTTTCCTCCGTGGCATCGGGAAAACGAACGCCCGTTTCCGGGTTCAGCAAAAAACTGTTGGTCCGGGCAATGGCGGAAACATTGATGTAATTATGGGTAAGGTAATTGGCCGTGCCTCCTATCCACCAATACTTGGGTGACCGATAATTGACTCCAACCGCAAAAGCCGTTTGGGGACCTTGTGCCAATCTTAACCCTTTCAATGAGGCGAATCCAAGGTTTTGAACACCGTCAATACTGATTACATCCTCCCCGGAAGTGTCAAAATTGATCTCTACGTTTGGATCGCTGGCATACGCATAGTTCCCCACATTTCCAGCAAGAGTAAGTTTGACACTGGAAGATGCTTCATACTCAAATCCGAACTCGATGCCTTTGTGAAGCTTATCCAATCCTGTAATGACCTCTTGCACAAAATCAGAGCCCAAGCCTGAATCCGTAAAGAAGAAGTTGATGTCCGTAGTGTTCATGAACCTTGTGTAAAAGGCACTAACCCGACCCGTCAATCGAGGTAAACGGATAAAATAGCCCAAGTCAGCAGTTGTAATGGTTTCTGGTTGGATATCGGGGACAATGGCATTGTTTTCCCTAGGGTTGATGAAAATGTTCTGAAGGATGGGTGGTCTATCAATCTTGGCTGCATTTGCTGTGAGCCAATGCCTGCCTGTCAAGAAATACGTAAACCCGCCTTTAAACCCAATGTTGGAAAAAGCAACTTTTTCACTTGGACCAAATGAATTCTCCTCATAGCGTTCATTGGTAAAAAGGCCTTCTCGCTGCACCTTAAAATTTGAAAAAGAAGCAGTGACAAAAACCGACCATTTGGAGAACTGTAGCTTTGCTTGTCCAAATCCTCCAAATTGGGAAGCGTCTAGCATGTAATCATATCCAAACCTGTCCCCTTCCATTTTCTGCAAGCTCCCGTCCACATCGTTCAACGTATTGGAAAAAGTGTCCAAATCCTCATGATATTCCGCTCCCAACAAATCTGTTATCCCTGCATAATTTGAAGACAGAGTGGACTTAACATTGGCTCCCATCCCCAATTCCACATGTTCTGAAGGATAATATGACAGGTTACTTGAGGCTGTAAGGGTTTTGTCCTCCGATACATCATCTGAAAGCATATAGACCGCCACACCTCTGGTATTTTGGTTGGCAGCATACAATTGTTCCCACCTCAACTGTGGATGGGCCAAAAATGCTTCTTTGGCCAAATTGGCATTGGTGAAATCGGCTCCCAAAGGACTGTTGATATGATAGCTCGGCAAATATTTATAGTAGGTAGGGTCAGGATTTGGTGCATTGTAATACCCCAAACGGCTTCTGGAGTTTTTCCCAAATTGATAGGACATCCCTGTTCTCCAGCTCAGTTTTGCCCCTTCAAAAACATGGTTTAATAGAAAAATTGGCTCAAAGACATCCCGTTCCCGTGAGTTTCTGATTTTTCCATCCTGCATACCCCAATAAGGATTGTACTGGTTTCCCATCAACCCAAAAACCTCTTCAGTCAGGGCGGCAGACCGCCCCCTTCTATTTTTGGCCCATATGGAAGTAAATGAAATACTGTTTTGGGGATTGAATTGGTATTCCAAAGCACCAAAAAAGGAATAAGCGTCGTACAATGTACCCTCTACATATCCTTCCTTGGCCCATCTTCTGGAAGCCGATATGGAATAGGCCAGCCCATTTTCTTTCAATCCAGAATTGTAGGTCGCCATTAGTCTTTCACGGTAGGTACGGTTGGATAGGGAACTGGATAAACGGATTCCGGGTCGCATCCCAGAAGGCCTTGTATCAATATTGGTATTCCCCAGGATTCCACCAAAGGTGTACGGATTTGCGGAAAGGGTATTGGTGTATTCCTGATTTCGGAGCACATCATTGAGGCCTCCCCAATTGTTCCATTGTGGCCTACCATCAAAAAACTTGTTCATGGGTATGCCGTTGATGAGTACCTCCCCATTATTGGAGTCATACCCCCTTACCTTAAAAAAGGCCTGGCCAAAATCAAAGGCGGCCCGGTTCAAGTACACGTCCCGTGTTGACTGCAACAGACCGGAACCCCCAGAAATAGCCATCTCATCCTCTGCAAGTTCCGTATCCGTAAGGGAAATGAGGTTGTCCGTTTGCTCTTGGGAAATATCCATCTCCAAATGAATGATTCCCAAATCAATGGGAGAGCCATCCAAATACAGGGCAAATTTCTTGGGAACATAATCCACAGCGGAGACTAAAACCGTTTGTTCCCCTTGGTGGTTCAGTCGAACATTAAAAATTCCTTTTTCGTCGGTAAAAAATTGAAGGGAAGTACCTTCAAGGGTAAGGGTTGCGTTCTGAACGGGTATATTTGCCCCCTTTTCCAGAACGCTCCCCAAGATGACGGTACTCTGTTGTGCACGCAAATAGGAACAACAGAGTACAGCCATGAGCAGAACTGTTCTCATAGTTTTAAGTAGGTTAATTAAACAATGTTGGGGTTACTATTTTCTCAGAAAAGTGAGAAAAGTAAACAATCTTACTTATTTTAGTGGCAAATTCAAAATAGAATGCGATTATTAATATGCCTACTTGTATTAATATCGACCTCACTTTACGGACAAAAGTCCAAAACTTATACCTTAAGAACCATTGCGTTCTACAACTGTGAAAATCTTTTCGATACCGAAAATGATTCCCTCATCTTTGATGATGACCGAACTCCGGAAGGTCGTTACCATTGGACCCAAGAGCGTTTGGAACTAAAGGTGCAAAAACTTACACAAGTACTATCCCAAATTGGAGCGGATGTTTCCAAAACCTCTCCAGATGTCATTGGACTGTGCGAAGTGGAAAACAGAAAGGTTGTGGAAGATTTGGTACACCATCCCAATTTAAGGGACAAGGGGTATGAAATCATCCATTTTGATTCGCCAGATGAACGCGGTATTGATGTTGCTCTATTGTATAAAAAATCGTCCTATTTGCCAACATCGTTCAAGAGTCATCGACTATTGCTTTTCAATGAAATGGCAGAGCGGGAATACACCAGGGACCAACTGGTCGTTGGGGGTATTATGGACAACGAAGCAGTTTACTTTATAGTCAACCATTGGCCATCCAGAAGGGGTGGGGCCGCAAAAAGTCAACCCCATAGAATTAGGGCAGCCTTATTGAACAAACGTATCATTGATTCCATTCAGAACATAAGGCCTGATGCCAAAATCATTGCCATGGGTGACCTAAACGACGACCCTATTGACGATAGTTTGAAAAACATATTGAAAACCAAGGGGAAAGTCAGCCAGTTGGACAGCATCAGTCTCTATAATCCCATGGAACAATTGTTCAAAAAAGGGATTGGTTCCTTGGCCTATGGCGATAAATGGAACCTTTTTGACCAAATCTTCATGACCCCAAACCTTGTTGACGTAAACAAACAAGGGCTCCACTTTTGGAAGGCTGGTATTTACGCACCTTCTTACCTTAAAACCCAAAAGGGCAGGTTTAAAGGATATCCTTTTCGAACTTATTCCGGTGGCACTTATACAGCGGGGTATAGCGACCATTTTCCTTCCTATGTTTTTTTGATCAAGGAAGTTGATTGAGGTGGGTCGGTTTCCAAAACCGACCAATGTCAAATCGAGCGGAGTCGAGATGTTTTTGCCTACCTTTCGACTGCGCTCAAGGTGACAAAACCAACCCAGAATGTATAAAGCAAAGGGGTTGTGCTACGCAAACCACTGCCCCCAAGGAATTCGGCTCAAGATCAGCAGCAACCCAAGCCCATAAAAAATGGTGATGGTCTTGAACTTTTTGTCACTTTCCATAAACTTTTTGTGCCTGGACCAACCGATGGTGATCAAGGCAAGTGCAATGATATTGATAAAAGGGTGCTCCACAGCCAACAGGCGTGCAGGGGCATTTAACCCGCTCATGCCCAACGCTTGTATGGCCTTTAGGCCATTGGCGGACATAAAGTACAGCAACAGCCCCACCAATAACTGGATGTGGCTCAATATCAAAGCAAAAAGGCTAATGCGAAGGTCTTTGCCCAAGGTAAAGTCTTTCTTGCCCAACCAGCCCATTAGGGCATTTATAACAGCAATGACCAATACTGCCAAAACAATGTAGGCCAAATAGGAGTGTAGGTTCTTTATGATTTCCATGTGGTATAGTTTGTGGTTTTAAAAGTACGGATTTTTGGACATAAAAAAAGCCCTTCCGAAAGCGGAAGGGCTTTAATTTATCTAAATCGGTTTGATTAGAAATCGTAACGCAATGTTAGGTTCCAAGTTCTACCCCATCCGAAGTAACCTTGGTTGGAAACATTCAATCCGTTGTAGGTCTCGTCACCAGCTTCCGCAAAGTTGGCAGTGGTCAACCTTGAGATATAAATTGTATTGAAAGCGTTGTTTACGTTGGCCCTGATCTTCAACTGCTTGGATTTATCAACACCCAATGGCATTCTGAAGGTTACACCTGCATCCAAAAGGTTGTAAGAAGGCAATTTCAAGTTTTCTTTGATAGCACCTACATCTGAGTAGATATCTGCGTAGTATCTCCAATCAGAATCAACAGAGAACATTTTGTTGATTCGGTAAGCCAAGCCAAGACCTCCAGAGGTTTGGGCAGCTCCACCTACTTTTCCACCGTCAAAATCCTCGGTTTCTAGGCTGATCACGTTCCTGTCTTCATCGGTTACCTGGGTTACAGCGTCACCTTTATAGATCCAATCACCAATAGAAGCAAAACCGTTAATGGTCAATCCGTCAACTGGACGCAATTTGAAATCCACTTCCACACCAGTGTGCAATTGCTCAGTACCAAAGTTAGATTCGAAAGTAACCACATCATCCACAACATCGGAACTGGTCACAACCCTATCTTTCCAAGAGGTACGGTACAAGTTGATGTTTGCAGAGAATACAGAGCTAGAGAAACCATAACCAGCTTCCAAACCGAAAATTTTCTCGTTCTCGGTCAAAGGGTTTACTTGATTGGTAAAGTTCAAGTAGATGTTATCGTGGTAAGGCTGACGGTTGTAGTACCCTACGTTACCATAAAAGCTATGTGCAGAAGTTGGGTTATAACTGAATCCACCTTTAGCATTGTATCCAAAGTTGTTTACTTTTTCTGAATCTACCCCAGGTACAATACCAGCAGGCAAAGGCTCCCCAGTGGACTGGGAAGACGTACCATCAATCAATGATTGGTCTGCATACTGATAATGGTCGAACCTTTGGTGGTATTGATTGGAAATAGACCCTTGGAAGAAAGTAGAGAAAGTGTCTGTAGCATATTCCAACTGGGTGAACAAACCTCCATAAGAGATACGCTCATCATTACTATAGGCAATTTTCTGATCTTCAGGATATGAATTGAAAGCTGCTGCCCAACCAGATGGTCTAAAAGACTCTGTTGCGGTTACAAACTTATAAGTTCCAAAAGTTCCGTAAGTTTCATGGTTGTTGTTTTGATCTCTTAGACGGATATTGTCTGTCCATGAGTTCAACCCATGGAAGTCAGCAACAACACGGAAGTGTTTTCCGTAGTATGTTCTCAAGTCAAAACCAACATTCCAGGTCAAGTTGTCACTTAATTGCTTTTCAAAGTTTGAAATCAAACCATACCAGTTGTGCAAGTTCATGGAAGCACGTGTAATGTAGGCTGGCTCAGAACCAAAATTAACAGCATCTCCACCTGTCACTGCAGCGTTTTGAGCATAGATGGCATCATAATCGATACGTCCTTCAGAGGTTCTGATACGGTTACCCAAGTTACCGGTTCCACCACCATTACCCCAAGAGGCATACAATACGGTGGAAAGGTTAGCTGTTTCGCTAATTTTCCAGTCCCAGTTTAGGTTGGCCACTGGCTTGTGGTAAAAGTTTCTTCTCTCAGTCAAGTACTGACCTTGGTATGTACCCCAGTTGTTGTTGTACCTTCTACCATATTCCAAATAAGAAGAAATAGACTTGGTAAAGTTCTGATCGTGGAACTGAGGAGCACCGGTGATCAAGAAGTTGAAACCATGGTTGTCATTAGGTCTGTATCCGGCAGAGATGAAATAAGTCTGTCCTTCACCAAAGTTACCTTCGTTGTAACCATCACCTTGCCAGTGGGAAAGCATCACGCTCAAGCCCCATCCTTTGTCAGAGATACCTGTGTTGTAACCTGCGGAAGTCTTGATATAGTTGTTGTTGGCAACAGTTGCATAAGCAAAACCACCTTCGTTCATTTCAGTGGCCTTGGTCACAAAGTTAACCGTACCACCTACAGAGGAAATGGCCAATTTGGATGAACCCAGACCCCTTTGGATCTGAACCCCAGAGGCAATATCGTTGATACCGGACCAGTTGGACCAGTACATCAACCCATCTTCCATACCGTTGATTGGCTGACCGTTCAAAAGAAAGGCAGTGTTATCCTGATCAAAACCCCTAACCCTCATGTTGGTATCCCCAAAACCTCCAGACTGTCCGGAAACATACACAGAAGGTGTGTTTACCAACGTCATGGTAACGTCTTGCGTACCGATTTTTTCCTGAATGATTCTTACAGGTACCGAAGAAACCGCGATTGGCGTCTTTCTGTCGGTGGCAAGGTCAATAATACCTGTACCAACAACAACAACCT
>JAGQZL010000071.1 GCA_020434915.1 Allomuricauda sp.
CAAGGAGAAAATATATTCCGTTCAGGTAAAATCCTTTGTGGACAATAATGTAACGCTTGCTTCGGAGGCATTGACCAATACACTTTTTGTAAAGACGAATCCCTTTTATGCTTATTCTTTGGGCAATTTTGAAACCTTGGAAGAAGCGCAAAAGTTTAGAAAACAATTGGTGCAGATAGGTTTCAATGATGCCTTTGTGGCCTCTTATCAAGATGGGAAGCGACTTAAAATAGAAGATCCGTACTAATTTGGGAAATGTCAAGGCCTGGGTACAGGCTGCCAGATTGCGCACACTGCCCCTTTCTTTATCAGGGATCATCACTGGTTCGGCTTTGGCCGTAAAACAAGGTTTTTTTGAGTTGGACATTTTTTTCCTCGCCTTGCTGACAACCATTGGGTTTCAGGTTACCTCCAATTTTGCCAATGACTACGGTGATGGCGTAAAAGGAACCGATAATGAGGACCGAATAGGGCCAGCCCGCGCCCTACAAAGTGGGCTGTTATCCAGAGCTGTTTTAAAAAAAGGAATCATACTGTCCATTGCCATAACCATGTTACTGGCACTGACTTTGATCTATTTGGCCTTTGGAATGGAGCATTTACTATATATCGCGATATTCTTTATACTCGGGATCTTGAGTATTTGGGCGGCTATAAAATATACGGTGGGGAACAATGCCTACGGGTATCGTGGGTTGGGTGATTTGTTTGTGTTCCTATTCTTTGGTTTGTTGGGGGTTTTGGGTTGTATGTTTCTATATACCAAATCCTTGGATGCAGTATCCATGTTGCCGGCAGTAGCCATTGGTTTGCTTTGTGTGGCGGTTCTCAACCTTAACAACCTTAGGGATGTAGTTTCCGATGGGAAACATGGAAAGCATACCTTGGTCGTTAAAATGGGTTTTGAAAATGGAAAACGGTACCATTTCTTATTGATTGTTATAGCATTGTTGTGCTTTTTGGCCTATGTTTGGATAGAGCAGTTCAATTGGCAACAGTCTTTTTTTCTATTGGCCTTTGTGCCTCTTTTGGTTCATTTAAAAAGGGTCATGGCCACAGTGGATCCCGGCAAGTTGGACGGGGAACTTAAAAAAGTGGCCTTAAGCACTTTTTTACTTGCTGTACTCTTCTTCACAGCAGTCAATATTTTTTTGTAAATTTGATTAACAACCAGATAAACTATAAGGAATTTGGAACATCCTATCAAAATTCTAATCGTTGAGGATAATGTCATCATAGCGGATGACATGCAATCCATGCTTGAGGAAATTGGCTATGAAATTGTGGACAATGTCATAGTATACGAGCAGGCCGTTGAGGTGTTGAAGAACAACCATGTTGATTTGGTGCTGATCGATATCATTCTGGCTTCTGATAAAACTGGGATCGATCTTGGAAAGCACATCAGGGATGCCTACAACATACCTTTCATTTTTGTGACTTCGAACTCCGATAGAGCCACTGTTGAAAATGCCAAGACCGTCAAGCCAGATGGTTATCTGGTAAAACCCTTTGAACAGCAAGACCTTTACACATCCATTGAGATTGCCTTGTCCAATTTCAATTATTCCAAAAAAGAGAATACTACAGAGATTGATGAGGCAGGGGAGAGCTTTACCTCTAATTCTGTTCTAAAGGATTCCATCTTTGTGAAAAAGCAACATCTTTATTACAGGATTCAGTTCAAGGATATCCAGTTCATCAAAGCGGATAACGTATACTTGGAGGTAAACACGGTGGACAAGAAATTCTTGGTACGGTCACCTTTAAAGGATTATTTGGAAAAATTGCCACAGAATAAATTCTATAGGGCACACAAATCCTACATTGTGAATGTGGACCATATTGATGCCATCAATTCCAAGGATATCATGATCAATAACAATCTTATTCCAATATCCAAAGACTTCAAGGAGTTTATCCTATCCTCCATGAACAGCTAGGAGTTTGGAGATTGAACATAGTATAAAGAGTGCCTTTCGGGGCACTTTTTTTATGCCATGCCCTTATTTTAGGAAAATGACCACAGCTTTTGGAAGGTTCACAACAATATTTTTCAAAGGTGGAAATGGGCCTGTACTTTAGCAGTGTTAATAATTCAGAAAGTAATTTTTTCATTTTCATATAGTGTTCTCGTAAAAGGGTCTTGTTAATTTGGCAAGGCCTTTTTTGTTTTGACCAAGTCAACAAACGTGCATCCCAATCCATGAAATGCACAAAACATCGACAAAATACCTCTTTGCATACACTCAGACCCATTTCACAACAGAATAGGGCACTTTCACAACAATCCTGGACATGTCTTTTGGTTTGGATTTAATTTTGAAGCCAAACGAACGTTCTTTATATACCCCATACTTGCTTTTTCAGCGCATGTTTTTACACGTCTGGAAATCACTTGGGATTGGGGCTATAAAGGAAAAATGGGCACAATAACAATATAGGGACTTGGACCATGTCTAAGTTCCTGTATCAACAGAATTAATGGGACGTTACGCAAGACTTTTAATCACCGCTTTCTCTTTGGTTTTTTTCTTTAATGGCTATGCGCAATCCATTTTGGATGATGAGCAAAGTGTATTGAAGGAATTTCAGGATGCAGACGCCCCCATGGAACGTTTTGAGGTCTTCTTCAATTCCGTTAACAGATACAACGTACACTCAGCCTACGATTGGTTGGATACTGTCAAAGTTTATCTGTCCAATGCCCAAAAAACCAATGATACCCTTGCCACAAGGCTATACCAAGTCATGGAAGCCCAATTGTACAATGACCTTGGTGAATATGATAAAAGTACCTCACTGGCTAAGGATTTGTTTGTGGCCAAGGATTCTTTGGATGCCGAATCCCGACTAAAAGTGTTGGATGTCTTGGATGACAACTATGCCAACCTTCAATTGTATGACAAACAGATTGAAGTTAGAAAGGTAAAACGGGAATTGGGTATTACCTCCAATGTAGCCTTTTATGATATTTATGCCAATTTGGGACTGTACAGAAAAGCTTGGAAGCAATTGGCGCAAGAGGTTAGGCCCACCATTGCCGACAACGATTCCTACGGCTTGGCCAAATATCACAGTAAAATGGGTAATTATCTTCGTTTAGATGATTCTGCCCCCACTGCCTTGCGGGAATTAAATAAGGCCAAAGGTTGACTAAACGTATATCTGAACGACCTATCCGTACAGCGTAACGAGGACGATATATTTGAGACCGAACTTTTGAGTGCCCGCATTGATGGTGACATTGCCAAATGCAACGTGATGATGGGGGAATTTGAAGATGCTATCCCGTTGCTGGAGAGTAGTATAGAGGTATTACAGGCATCCCCAAATAGCAACGATCAATCCGAGGTTGTGGAAAATACTTTGTTCTTGGCTGAAGCCAGTCTTCAGCTGGAACGTTTTTCTACTGCAAAAAAATACCTGGATACAAGTTTCGAAAACATCAACATCCATCAAACCATAAAAAGGAACAGTCTACTCGCTTCCTATTACGATAAAATTGAAAACTTTAAGAACGCGTCCATCTATTATAAGCGTAACGAATGGATCAAAGATTCCTTGGCCAAAAAACAGTCCAACCTGCTTCGTCAGCAATTGGTGACGGTGGTGGGCAATGAGGACTTGCAGAACTCACAGCGGATCATTGACGAACAGAAAAAGGAAAACGCAAAGGCCCGAAGTGAAATGAAGGCCAAGGAGGAACAAATCAATCTTGTCATTATTTCATTGATTTTCACTTTATTGGGTTTTGCAGGGTTGGTATATGCGTATATTAAAAGTATCAAGAACCAAAGGTTGATCGCACAACAGAACCATATCATTGAAAACGCCTTGATCGAGAAAGATTCCCTATTGAAGGAAATTCACCATAGGGTAAAGAACAATCTTCAAATGGTATCCAGCTTGCTCAGTCTCCAGACTAAGAATACACGTAGCAAGGCTGCCATTGAAGCTTTGGAAGAAGGAAAGAGTAGGGTAAAGGCCATGGCCTTGATCCATCAAAAATTGTATCAGAATGATGACCTATCGGTCATTGAAATGCAGGGATATATTGAAAGTCTCATCAACAGTGTGCAGTCCGTTTATAAAAAGGGAGGCCACAACATCAGCATTACCATAGATGCCGAAGGGACCGAACTGGATATTGACAGAGCCATACCGTTTGGATTGATTTTGAATGAGTTGGTGTCCAATTCCTTTAAATATGCTTTTCCTGAAAGTGATGAGAACGGTAAAATCTACATTCATTTGCGAAAAAATGGAGACCAAGGCTATTTTGAATACACCGATAACGGCGTAGGTCTCTCGGAGGACACGGATGAACATACCAACTCATCCATGGGACTTCGATTGATCAACCGGTTGGTGAACCAGCTTCAGTCCAAACTCAATATTGATCGCGATGCAGAAGGGGTTCGCTTCTGGTTCAACTTCAGCTGATCTAGCGCACTTGACTTTTAAGGACCACTTTGTGAAGGAGCTTCGGAAAAAATCGTTTTAAGTATACACCCTTAATCTCTTTTCCTCCGATATACACTTCAAATGCATCTTTTTCAATGGATTTGATGATTTGATGGGCAGCATTTTCAGGTGTGATCCCATTTTGAGTGGCCACATCATCTTCCAACTGTGGTGATCCATCGGCTGTCAGCGCATTTTTAGCAACATTGGTCTGTACAAAACCAGGACACACCAGCGTTACCTTTACACCATCCTTTTCATGTTCCATCCGCATCACATCAAAAAAACCATGTAGGGCATGCTTGGCCCCGCAATATCCTGAACGGTAAGGGGAACCAAATTTTCCCATAAGACTGGTCACCGTTGCATAATGCCCGGACTTGTTTTCCACAAAATGGGGAAGAATGGCTTTGGAGAGCGCCACGGTTCCCAAATAATCAATTTGCATCAATTTTTTGTAAACGGATATATCCGTGTCCTTGATCAACGAACGCTGGCTTATTCCGGCATTGTTCACTAAAATGTCCACCCTGCCAAAAAGGGAAATGGCCTTTTGGGCAACGCCTTCCATTTGGTCATAGTGATTGAGGTCCAACGGTAAGATGGCAATACGCTCGGAACCACCACAGGCCTCCTTTACTTTTTGCAGTTCGTCCTCTTTCCGGGACGATAAAATCAAGTTGCAAGGATATGTGCTGAGCTCCATTGCCAAGCTTTTTCCAATTCCGGAAGAGGCCCCGGTTACCCAAATGGTTTTTCCTTCAATCTTGGACATGTAATTTCTGTTTAGACTCAAAATATAGTTAAATTTGGAGGTATTCGATGAAAGCAAGCTATAAAAAGTATACCCTCAATTTTAAAATTCCCAGTGGTACCTCACGTGGTATTTTGACCCAAAAGGAAACGTGGTTTCTTATCCTAAAGGATAATGGCCGTTTTGGGATAGGGGAATGTGGTCTGTTGAAAGGACTTAGTGTGGATGATGTACCGGGCTATGAGGAAAAACTGGCTTGGGTCTGCACCCATATTGAATTGGGAAAAGAACATCTGCTACAAGAATTAATGGATTACCCCTCTATTCAATTTGGATTGGAGCAGGCCTTTCTCTCCCTACAGTCTAAAGATCCTTTTGAACTTTTCCCTTCAGGGTTTACCCAAAAGGAAGCCCCCATAACCATCAACGGACTTATCTGGATGGGGAATGAGGCCTTTATGCTTTCTCAATTGGAGCAGAAACTTAAAGCCGGTTTCCAGTGCATCAAAATGAAGATTGGGGCCATCGATTTTGAAAAGGAAATAGCTATTTTAAAATCTATCCGTGATAATTTTTCACCCCAAGAGATTGAACTACGGGTAGATGCCAATGGGGCCTTTTTGCCTGAAGAAGCTATGGGGAAATTGGAACGGTTGTCACAATTTAAGTTGCATTCCATTGAGCAACCCATTAAACCCAAGCAATTGCAAAAGATGGCGGAACTATGTGAAAAATCATCGTTGCCTATTGCCCTGGACGAGGAATTGATAGGAATCTTCCCTGTAACGGAAAAGGAAGAAATGCTACAAACCATAAAGCCACAATACATTATATTAAAGCCCAGTTTGGTAGGTGGATTTACAGGAAGTGAAGAATGGATTGCGTTGGCGGAAAAGTATAGTATCGGATGGTGGATCACTAGCGCTTTGGAAAGTAACGTAGGATTGAATGCGATTGCCCAGTGGACCTATACATTGAACACCAAAATGCCACAAGGTTTGGGAACAGGCAGTTTATACACCAATAATATTAAAAGCCCCTTGGTAGTGAACAAGGGGGAAATATTTTACGACCGGTCCAAGAACTGGGATAACAATTTAATTGAACATTTATGTACATAGAGCAAGGCTACAAAGGAGAACTTGGACTTTGGAAATATCTTTTTCTCCCAATTGGTTTTATTGGGTTTATGATTTATAATTATGTGTTGACCATCAACTCGGATATTGATGTGGAAGATGCCATGCAACAGATTATAGACCAATTTGGATCTAATCTTGTGTTGATCATTCTTTTGGCCCCTTTGGTGGCTGGTTTTTTTGTTGTTTTGGGGTGGACATGGTTGATTCATAGGCAGTCGATAACTTCTTTGACCACTTCCCGCAAGAAAGTGGACTGGAAACGTATTCTGTTCGCATTTGGTTTGTGGGGAGGGATTACCATACTTATGACGGGTGCCGATATTTATCTTTCACCTGAGGATTATCAACTTAATTTTGATTTGGCCAAATTTATTCCTTTGGCAATAATCGCCATTTTGTTGATTCCCCTGCAAACCAGTTTTGAAGAATACTTGTTCCGTGCGCACATGATGCAAGGGTTGGGTATCTGGACCAAGACCAAATGGATTCCATTGGTGGTTACATCAACGTTGTTTGGACTGATGCATATTGCTAATCCGGAAGTGGAAAAATTGGGCCATGGTATTTTGGTATACTACATTGGAACCGGATTTTTTCTAGGCATACTGACTTTAATGGATGAAGGTTTGGAATTGGCTTTGGGATTCCATGCAGCCAATAATTTGATAGGAGCATTGTTGCTGACAGCGGATTGGACTGCTTTTCAGACCAACTCAATTTATAAGGATGTATCGGAGCCTACCTTGGGTTTTGATGTGTTGATTCCAGTATTGGTAGTCTATCCCATTTTACTACTGATTTTTTCAAAAAAATACGGTTGGAAAAATTGGAAGGGAAAATTGTTTGGCCGTGTCATGACCAAAGAGGAATTTTTAGCGGAAAATGATGGAGAAACCCTCGTGGCATAACATTCATCCTGACTTTACACTGAATGGTGCCCACTATTCTCTGGAAGACCTATCGGAAATTGGATATAGCCTGGTGAAGGAAGGGGAGTCTTTTGAGGTTTCCATGGGCGATTTTTTATTGGATTGGGTTTCAGACAAGTCCACTTTGGAAGTACAAACCTCTGGTTCCACAGGTATACCCAAAAAAATTACACTGAAGAAGGAACATATGGTCAATTCGGCTTTGGCCACAGGGGCATATTTTGTATTAAAACCAAAGGATTCAGCTCTGTTATGCCTGCCATGTACTGGTATTGCCGGAAAGATGATGTTGGTAAGGGCCATGGTCCTTGGATTGCATTTGGACTATGTGGAACCATCATCCACTCCTTTATCACAGAACAATAAGCAGTATGGTTTTGCGGCGATGGTCCCTTTGCAGGTTCAAAAATCCCTGAAAAACCTATCAAGGGTAAAAACCTTGATCATTGGCGGTGCACCTGTGGGCCAAGGTCTGGTTGAGAAATTGGGTAAAGCCCAGACGGCAATCTATGAAACTTACGGGATGACGGAAACCATCACCCATATTGCAGTAAAGGAAATCAATCCCGTTTCCAAGCCCTATTTTGAAGTCTTACCAAATGTAACTGTCTCCACGGATAGCAGGGGATGTTTGGTCATAGATGCCCCAAGAGTTTCCGATACCAGGATTGTCACCAATGATATGGTTGAATTGACTGCTGACAATCAATTTATATGGTTGGGGCGGTACGATTCCATCATCAATTCTGGGGGAATTAAGTTATTTCCAGAAAAAATAGAGAAAAGTCTTTCGGAGCTGATTTCAAGCCGGTTCTTTGTGGCAGGGATTCCCGATGAAACCTTGGGTCATAAATTGATTCTGGTAATCGAAGGAGATTCCATGGATGAAGACGATTTGCCACATGAAATCAAGATGCAGGAGAAGCTGTCAAAGTATGAGGTACCCAAGGCCATTTACTTTGTAAAAACATTCGTGGAGACCCCGACCCATAAGATCGATCGTTTAAAAACCTTGCAGCTGATATCGTAAGGTTGTATTTTCAACAAATAAACCAACCTCATGAAAAAATTTCTTTACAGCCTATTGCCTTTTGTTCCATTGATTATGTCATCCCAACAGATACTTCCCGAAGTAGAACGTGCCAAGGTTGTGGATGAAATCCTGGAAGAACGGTTCAATTCCTTGCTCCCCGAATTAATGGATGACACTGGAATCGATATGTGGATCGTAATCTCACGGGAGTACAATGAAGATCCCGTGATCAAGACCATGTTGCCTGCCACATGGCTTAATGCCCGTAGGCGTACCATTCTCCTTTTTTATAGAGACAAATCAAAGAATACCATAGATAAGTTGGCTGTGGCAAGGTACAATGTGGGAAAGAGCATTATATCTGCTTGGGACAAGGAAAAGGAGCCTGACCAATGGAAACGGTTGATGGAACATATTGCGGAACGGAACCCAAAAACCATTGGGCTGAATTTTTCCAAGGACCATAACATTGCCGATGGTTTGGACAAAACCGATTATGATGAGTTTATGGCCAATCTTCCAAAAAAATACCACGCAAGGGTAACATCGGCAGAGCAGTTGGCGATTCGTTGGATTGAGACCCGCACTCCTAGGGAAATGACCATTTTCAACCAATTGACGGACATAACCCATGACATCATTGCTGAAGCTTTCTCGGAGAAAGTGATTACTCCAGGTATTACCACGACCACCGAAGTGGAATGGTGGATGCGTCAAAAAGTAACGGATTTGGGATTGGAGACCTGGTTCCATCCCACAGTGGATATTCAGCGGACCAGTGAGGAATTGGTAAGTCATCTCTACTCGTTTTCAGGAAGACCTGATGATGCCGTGATTCAACGTGGGGATCTGTTGCATTGCGATTTTGGAATCACCTATCTACGTTTGAATACTGATTGTCAGGAATTGGCCTATGTGTTGCTTCCAGAAGAGACCGAAGCCCCTACTTTTCTGGTCAACGCATTAAAGGAAGGGAACCAAGTACAGGATTTTTTGACGCAGAACATGGTGAAGGGACGTGTAGGTAATGATATACTCGCAAAAGCCCTTCAAGATGCCAAGGATGTAGGACTGCGACCAGCTATTTATACACATCCATTGGGAACCTACGGGCATTCGGCAGGTACAACCATCGGGATGTGGGATGCCCAAGGAGGGGTTATGAAAGATGATGGCGAAAACTATCCACTCAACCCCAATACGTGTTATGCCATAGAGTTGAACGCAACGGTCCATATCCCAGAGTGGAAAAGGGACATCCGAATTATGTTGGAAGAGCCAGGCTTTTTTGGTGAGGATGGATTTCGATATATCAATGGAAGGCAAACTAAATTAATGTTAATTCCGAGGCCTAAGCCGCAATTGGGCAACTGATTTTTGTAAATTGAGTAACCGTCTACTAATCATTGCTTTATGAGGTTACTTTTAGCATTATCCATTTTTTTACTTGGTTTAGGTTCATTACAGGCCCAAAAAGCCATTCAAGGTAGCATTACCAATGATGGAAAACCTCTGTCGCCGGTACATGTGGTCAATTTGAAGTCCGGGGACAAGACAACATCCGATTCGGAAGGACGATATCAAATTTTGGCCCATCCCAAAGAAGAACTTCAATTTACCTATATGGGAATGGATACGGTTTCCATTATTGTGGAAGATGTCACTCGAATCCTGAACATTAATATGGAGCTTAGGGTAGAGGAGTTGGATGAAGTGACCGTTTCTGAAAAAAGGATAAAGACCTATCAGGATAAGATTGTGGAGTATCAGTTCAACAAGAACATGATTAAATCCTCATTTGGGTTTTTGGATAAAGAAACGGCCAGCTATTCCCTTCGGATTATCAACGAGGATGATTTTGAAAGAGCTCCCACCATCAATTCAGTAATCATGGGAAAATTTGCCGGAGTAAATGCAAGCTGCGATCCCTCTACAGATGTTTTATCTGTTTCTATGCGACCTACTAGTAGTATTTCCCAGAATGGCAGTGCCATTTTTGACGTGGATGGCCAAATAATGACAGAGGTGAACTGTAGCTGGCTTTTTGGGAATGTGAGACGGATGGCATTTATTCCTTCGTATTCAGCTACCGCAAAGTATGGAACTTTGGGCAAGGGAGGTGTGGTGGTCATCAATACCAAAACGGGAACCAGTTTACCTGCCCAGACGGATGGAAAACCGTATGACCATGCCAGATTGACTAACAATTATTATGACCAATCGGCCTTGACCGAAACCTCCGTTGTTGATAATGCCCCACAATACCTAAAAGATTTGAAGGCTTCCACGGATAAATCGGAAGCGATTTCATTGTACCAAACCAATGCAGCTAAATACCGAGGCTTTTATCCCTTTGCCTTGGAAAGCTATCGGTACTTTTCAGAAAAGTGGGGAGATCAAGCGTTTGCCGACCAAATCTTGGATCAAAATAAGATGGCCTTTACGGATAATCCGGTTGCCCTCAAGGCACTTGCTTACGTATTGGAAGCACAAAACAAAATGGAAAGAGCCCATGAGGTCTACAAAGAAGTATATATCCTACGCCCGGACTACGCCCAAAGTTTTATTGATTTGGCAAATAGCTATCGAAACCTTGGCAATGTGGAATCTGCCACCACATTGTACGCACGGCATGCCTATTTGCAGGATGAAGGCATGCTGCCAAAGGATACGGTAGATCTCTCCCGTATTATGAAACGGGAGTTGAACAATCTCTTTGCTTTGGATAATGGGACCCTGAAAATCAAGAAACGCAAAAGCAGCGAAGACGAAGGGTACTCCACCCGTTTAGTGTTTGATTGGAACGATTCCGAGGCAGAGTTCGTACTACAATTTGTAAATCCTGGGGACCAATACTTCAAATGGAACCATTCCATGGAAGAAATGCCGGAACGCATCCGTTCGGAAAAAGAATTGGGCTATTCCATGGCCGATTTTCTGTTGGATGATGAACTGCCAGGGGTCTGGAAAATAAATGCAACCTATTTGGGGAACAAACAATTGACCCCGGTTTATCTAAAAGCCACCATTTACAGAAACTACGGAAGCAAATTGCAGAGTAAGGAAGTCAAGGTTTTCCGATTGGCCCTGAAGGGGGTAAACCAGTATCTGTTTGAGCTTGCACTCCCTTCTAAAGTAGTTCAGTCCAAATGATCAAACTTGTAGCACTCCCAGATTAAATTGCTTTTCAATGGGAGCATGATTGGCCGCTTCTATGCCCATGGAAATCCATTTTCGGGTATCCAATGGGTCTATAATGGCATCCGTCCATATTCTGGCAGCAGCATAATAGGGGGAAATCTGGTCGTCATATCTTTTTTTGATCTTATCAAAGAGTGCCTGCTCTTTCTCAGAATCCAA
>JAGQZL010000072.1 GCA_020434915.1 Allomuricauda sp.
TGGAACCCTTCACTGGGAAAAATGCCAGACCGGTTCCATACAAAAGACGCGATTTTTACAAAGTAATGCTGGTCATTGGAGGTGGTAGGGTACATTATGCCGATCGTATTATTGAGGTAAAAAAGCAGGCGTTGTCTTTCTCCAACCCCCAAATACCTTATAAATGGGAACATACCGAAGCGATTACTGGAGGCGTTTACTGCATTTTTGACCGTCACTTTTTCAAGGGTTTTGGTGCGGTGGACGAGTACACTATTTTTCAACCCCAAGGGGAACATGTTTTTGAATTGACCGATGAACAGGTAAAGGAAGTGGAGGCCGTGTATTCCAAAATGGTGAAGGAAATCCAATCCGATTACGAACATAAATATGATGTGCTACGCAATTTGGTATTCGAACTGATCCATTTTGCCATGAAAATGCAGCCGGCCACCTATCTCGAGAAACAGGAAATGAATGCATCCCAGCGTATTTCTACTCTGTTCATGGAATTGTTGGAGCGTCAGTTTCCCGTAGATGAGGACCATCGCAAAATACACTTACGTTCAGCTTCGGATTTTGCAGACCAGCTCAATGTACATGTTAACCATTTGAACAGGGCCGTAAAGGAGAACATGCAAAAAACAACAACGGAAATCATTACCGAACGCCTGTTGAAAGAATCAAAAATATTGCTGCGCCATAGCAACTGGGGCATTGCTGAAATTGCCTATGCCCTGGATTTTAAGGAAGCTACCCATTTTAGCAATTTCTTTAAAAAACATGCAAGCCAAAGTCCAACGCAGTTCAGGAGGGCTTGATTTCCTTGTTTGAGGATTATGCCATAACCCAAAGGGTTTGATTTTTTTAATCCTAATAATGGATTTTTACCTCATCAAATAGGCATCTCTATTTATATCGATTTTAATTAATCACAAGAAACCTAAAAGCAATGTTAATTTTTTGCGGATGTTTAAGATTGCGGCTCTATTTATAGCTAGAAATCCATAACTTCAAGGGAATTTTTTTATCATGGCAACATTTACACTAAACATCAACGGAAAAAAACAAGAGGTAGATGTGGATCCGTCCACACCTGTCCTGTGGGTCCTGAGGGACCATTTGAACCTGGTCGGGACCAAATACGGTTGCGGAATTGCGCAATGTGGCGCCTGTACCGTCCATGTGGATGGAACGGCAACCCGATCCTGTATGCTTACGGTATCTTCCGTGGGTAACCAAGAAATCACTACCATTGAAGGATTGTCCGAAAACGGCGACCACCCAGTCCAAAAAGCTTGGTTGGAAGTGGACGTGCCCCAATGCGGGTACTGTCAGGCAGGGCAGATTATGACGGCCGCTGCGCTTTTGGAGAAAAATCCGAATCCAACGGATGAGGAAATCGAGATGGCCATGAACGGCAACATTTGCCGATGCGGCACCTATCTAAGAATCAGGAAAGCCGTTAAAATGGCAGCTAATTCATAATCCAATCCTTCAAAAAACCTAAGAACATGACACTAGTAAGAACAAAAATAGGAAGACGTTCCTTTATCCGGAACACAGGTCTGGCCAGTGGCGGACTTGTACTCGGATTCAATTGGTTGGCTTCGTGCAAAATGACCCCTGAACAGGTAGACACGCTGCCCAAGGAATGGTTCGATTTGAATGGATTTTTAAAGGTAGGGGACAATGGTTTGGTAACCATCATGTCGCCCAACCCGGAAATAGGCCAGAACGTAAAGACTGCCATGCCTATGATCATTGCAGAAGAGCTCGATGTAGCTTGGAAGGATGTGATTGTGGAACAGGCACCGTTGAACACCGATATATTTACCCGGCAGTTGGCTGGAGGTAGCCAGTCCATCCGTCAGGGGTGGGAGAGTCTCAGAATGGCTGGTGCAACGGCAAAACATATGTTGAAAGAGGCTGCGGCAGCGGCTTGGCAAGTACCTGTTGCGGAAATCACCGTCAAGGAGGGAATGTTAATGCATGAGGCCAGTGATAAATCTGCCGGTTTTGGGGAAATGGCTTCCGCTGCGGCAAAATTGGAAGTGCCCGAAGAAGTGGAACTGAAAGATAACAACAGTTTCTCCATCATCGGAACTGATAGAAAAAATGTGGACGGCCCTAAAATTGTGACCGGACAACCACTCTTCGGATTGGATGTATATAAGGAAGGCATGCTGACAGCCATGATCGTGCATCCGCCCGCCTTTGGGATGAAATACAAAGGCATGAAGGCGGACGCCGTCAAAAACATGCCGGGTATAAAAGATGTCTTTCACTTTGAGGTATATCCGGAAGGTGTGGAAAAGCAATGGTCCGATGGGGGAGGAATCCCTGAATTGGTAGCTATTGTGGGTAACAGTACCTGGGAATGCATGCAGGCGAAAAAGGCACTGGAAGTAGAATGGGAAGAAGACTCTAAATTGGAGAGCACTTCTTACCATGATGAAGCCCTTGCCGCCTTGTTGGAGACGCCCCAGGAACAACCGGCCAGAAAAGATGGCGATGTGGAGGCTGCTTTCAAAAAAGCTGCGAAGATTATCGAAAGTACATATTCGGCGCCCTATTTGGCACACAATACCATGGAACCGATGAACTTCTTCGCCCATGTTACACCAGAGAAAGCAGAGCTGTTGGGACCCATCCAAACCCCTGAATTTTTGGAAAAGACGTTGGCATCCCGGTTGGGCATGCCCCTGGAAAAGATTGATATTATGATGACCCGTATGGGAGGAGGTTTTGGCCGTCGTCTCTACGGAACATTTGCGGTGGAAGCCGCCGCAATTTCCCAAAAGATGAATGCACCGGTGAAATTGGTGTATTCAAGGGAAGACGATATGACCCAAGGAACCTATCGCCCTGCGTACAAAATAAAGTACAAGGCAGGATTGGATGAAAACGGTAACCTTATTGCTTGGCATGTACGTGGTGCTGGAACCAATGATGATTTGGTTTGGGAACATCGTTTCCCTGCGGGGGCCGTGGATAATTATTTGGCGGAGAAGCATGTGTTGCAGACCAATGTGACCACAGGTGCATGGCGTGCACCCCGTTCCAATTTTATTGCTGGGGCGGAGCAAGCATTCATGGATGAAGTGGCAGAGGCTTCCGGCAAAGATCCCATCGAGTTCCGTTTGGAATTGTTCGATAGGGCCATCAACAACCCAGTGGGAGATCCAAAACAAAACGATTATGATCCGGAACGATATGCGGGGGTACTTAAGTTGGTGAAGGAAAAATCCAATTGGAATGGCGCGAATAGTGGTAAGGCCCGCGGGGTTTCTGCCTACTATTGCCATAATTCATATGTGGCCCAGGTGCTGGATTTGGAAGATGGAGGAGCGGATATGCCAAGAGTGGATAAAATTTGGTGTGCCGTGGACTGCGGAATCGTAGTGAACCCGTTGAGCGCCAAAAATCAAGTAGAAGGTGGTATGGTGGATGGTATTGGACATGCTACCTATAGTGCCATGACCTTTACCGATGGGAAACCCAATCAGAGCAATTATGATAGGTACCGTCTTATCAGAAATATGGAAGCTCCCAAGGAAGTGGAAACATTCTTTGTGGACAATGGCATTGATCCCACAGGACTGGGAGAACCATCCTTGCCACCTGTTATTGGAGCACTGGCCAATGCATTGTACAAGGCAAAGGGTAGAAGACATTACAGTCAACCCTTTATCAATGACAAGCCACCAATAGTGGGATAACATTGAAATACATTTTTAAACAAATAAGAAAGGGCGAAAGCCCTTTTTTTGTTTGCTGAAAAGTGATAATGGAAAACTGGCTAGGTTTTTATTTTATTTAAAAAATTGATTTACAGTGTGTTAGTTTGATAAATATTTTTTTGTTAAAAAAGTGGTAGTGTCTGTTTTTTGTTTATGTTTGATCCATAAATGAGACCAATGATCGTCTCATTGCCTATCAGCTTTGAAATCTTTTTTCACATTCGGGCTTATGGGGATAAGGAAGTCTACCCAAAAAGCCGTCTTAGGAATAAGACACCGATTCTTGGGGCTGACTTCCGAAAAACTTTTCTTGATTCGTGATTTCTCGCGAACCCCTTTTTTTGTACCATACACAGTGTTTGAATTTCGCATCTGATTTTGCCATGTTTTTTAGTAACTTCAGATTAATAATTACACAGTGCGAAAATTTCAATGAAAACAAAATACATCGATTTAATCGAACAGACCTATGATTTTCCCCAAGAGGAATTTCAATTGCAGGACAATAAACTACAGTTCCACGGCATAGACCTCAATGCGTTGATCCAGCAATATGGAACACCCTTAAAATTTACCTATTTGCCCAAGATTTCCGAGAACATCCAAAGGGCGAAGAATTGGTTTGCTTCAGCCATGAAGAAACACAATTATAAGGGAAAGTACCATTATTGTTATTGTACCAAAAGTTCCCATTTTGAGCATGTGCTGAACGAGGCCCTGAAGAACAATATCCATATTGAGACCTCTTCGGCTTTTGATATCAACATTGTGGAACACCTAAAAAATACAGGAAAGCTTACCAAGGATACCTTTGTGATCTGCAATGGCTTTAAAAGGGATCAATATGTAAAGAATATTGCCCGTTTGGTGAACAATGGCCATAAGAACTGTATTCCGATCATTGACAATTATGAGGAAATAGACTTGTTGGGTGAGGAGATTGAAGGGAATTTCAAGGTTGGTATCCGTATTGCCTCGGAAGAAGAGCCAAAGTTTGAGTTCTATACCTCTAGATTGGGCATTGGATATAAAAACATTGTGCCTTTTTACAACCAATCGATCAAAACAAATCCCAAAGTGGAGTTGAAAATGCTACACTTCTTCATCAACACTGGGATTCGGGATACGGCGTACTATTGGAACGAGCTCTTAAAATGTTTGAAGGTATACATCAGCCTGAAAAAAGTGTGTCCAACGTTGGACAGTTTGAATATTGGTGGAGGCTTCCCCATCAAAAATTCCTTGGCGTTTGAATATGATTATGAGTATATGGTGGATGAGATCATCCATCAGATTGGTCAAGCCTGCGACGAGGCCGGGGTGGACGTACCCAACATTTTTACCGAATTTGGAAGTTTTACCGTTGGGGAGAGTGGAGGAACCATATATGAGGTGTTGTATCAAAAACAACAGAAAAAAAAAGAAAAATGGAATATGATCAATTCCTCTTTCATTACCACCATGCCAGATTCCTGGGCCATAAGTAAAAGGTTCATCACCTTGGCGATCAATAGATGGAACGATGAGTACGAGCGTGTGTTGCTTGGGGGGCTTACCTGCGACAGTGATGACTATTACAACTCTGAACAGCATATGAACGCCATTTACATGCCCAAGTACAGGAAGGACAAACCGTTGTACATCGGTTTCTTCAATACAGGGGCTTATCAAGAAACCATTGGTGGATTTGGCGGATTGCAACACTGTCTCATTCCACATCCAAAGCACATATTGATCAATAGGGACGAGGAGGGAGTGTTACATACTTCCGTTTTTGCGGAGCAGCAGACGGCAGATCAATTTTTGTCTATTTTAGGGTACAATAGCAAGAAACCGTCCAACACGTTGATAGATAGTAAGAAATTGCCCGTCCCAAGCAATAATTGAATAACAAAAGATTAAAAAAGTGGTATCGGATTTAAGGAATGAAGACAATTTTGAGAAAATCCACGACTACTACAAAACAAGACAATGAACAATAAAGGAGAAATATCACAATTTATACAAAAGTATTTTCTACACTTCAATTCCGCAGCCTTGGTGGATGCAGCCAAGGGATATGAGGACCAGTTGAACCAAGGTTCCAAGATGTTGGTTTCCTTGGCAGGGGCCATGAGTACGGCAGAATTGGGGAAGATCTTTGCAGAGATCATCCGCACGGACAAGGTGCACATCATATCCTGTACCGGGGCCAACTTAGAGGAGGATTTGATGAACTTGGTGGCACATTCCCATTACAAAAGGGTTCCCAATTACAGGGATTTGACGCCACAAGAGGAATGGGACCTATTGGAAAAGGGCTTGAACAGGGTCACGGATACCTGCATTCCCGAAGAAGAAGCATTCCGAAGATTGCAAAAGCACATTTATGACATTTGGAAAGAGGCGGATGAAAAGGGAGAACGCTATTTTCCGCATGAGTATATGTACAAATTATTGCTGTCCGGGGTCTTGGAACAATATTATGAGATAGACATCAAGGACTCCTGGATGTATGCTGCAGCCCAAAAGAATCTGCCCATAGTGGTTCCGGGTTGGGAAGACAGCACCATGGGCAACATATTTGCCAGTTATGTGATCAAGGGGGAATTGAAGGCAAGCACTGTAAAATCAGGAATAGAGTACATGACCTTTTTGGCGGATTGGTACATGAAAAATTCTGAAAAGGGAATTGGGTTCTTTCAAATTGGAGGGGGTATTGCAGGGGATTTTCCCATTTGCGTGGTACCTATGCTATATCAAGACTTGGAGCAGACCGAAACCCCATTCTGGAGTTATTTCTGCCAAATTAGTGATTCTACCACCAGTTATGGTTCCTACTCCGGTGCGGTTCCCAACGAAAAGATTACCTGGGGGAAATTGGATATAGACACACCAAAGTTCATTGTGGAGTCTGATGCCACCATTGTGGCCCCGTTGATTTTTGCTTACCTTCTAAATATGTGATGATGAAGAACAGACAAACAGTGGCTTTGAAAAGGGTAATCGTGGATTACAAAAAGCTGGACAACCATATGCTCAACCTGTTGGTGGAAAAATTCCCCGATGGGTATGATGATGACGATATCGTAACGTATAGAAACGCCAGTAACGAGGTGGTGGAATGTATAGAGGTCAGAACCGAGGATACTGCCTATCTTGTTAAGGTGAGCAAACGATTGGTCATGGCAATGGAAGACCATGACGATTCCGATTCTGATGCGGACAATGATGACGAAACATCATCATTGGATACCGATGAATTGGAAAGCACGGAGGAGGAGTAGGGAAACTCCAAGATTGGTGGCCAATCCCTTATGAAAAACATAAAAAAGGGCCTTTATGGGAAAAATAGTGAAATCACGTTTGATCGCCGTTCACAAGGATAAGGTCCTAGTGTTGAAGAAAATAGGCAGTCCGTTGAGGTATACCCTTCCAGGAGGTGTTAAAAAGCGAAAGGAGACAGAATCCGAAACCTTGATACGCGAAGTGGGGGAGGAAATCAAACTGAAACTTAAGGAAGAACATTTTGACTTTTACCTTTCCCATATTAGAAAAGGAAAGTTTGAAACCGTAATCAAGAACTATTATTTGGTGGCGCTTGAACCAAAGCCCATCAAAGTGAAGGAAAAGCATAAGTTCGAGGAGGCCTTGTGGTTGGAGTGGAAGGAAGCATTGCCCTTTATGGACAAAATGGACCGAATGGCCGTTAGATCTTATTATAAGAGTTTAGGTAGAAAAGTAAAAAAAGAGAAATCAAATGGAAATAAAATTCCACCTCGCCTTGCCATGTAAGGATATTGAGGAAACAAGGGCGTTCTATATGGATGTGATAAAGGCCAGTCCTGGCAGACAAACAGGGCAGTGGTTGGATGTGGATCTTTTTGGCCACCAACTTACTTTCACACAGTCCGGTAATTTTAATTTTGATTTTAAAAATTACAGATTGGAGGAGTACATCCTTCCTTCGTTCCATTTTGGGGTGATTGTACCGGCAGAAGATTGGAAGGAACTGTACACTAGATTGAACGGAATGGACCTGGAGATCACCACGGAGGCCACTTTTATGCAGGATAAGGTGGGTGAGCATCTCTCGTTCTTCGTCCAAGATCCCAACGGATACATGGTGGAGTTCAAGAGCTTTAAGCATCCCAAGGATATCTTTGCTACCTAAACCCTAATGGATTCTCAGGCAATTGCATTACACCTTGCTGAAAGTATAGACATTTCTGGATGTAGAAAGACTATAAACAAGAAGCTTATTTTCGGCGACAGGGACGAACTTTTCTATTCCGATGCATCCCGATACCTCTATATTTTTAGATATGGAATCGTATCCTTCTATGGATTTGGTGAAAGTGACATCTCCAATGTTTTGGAGGAGATAAAGCCCCACTGTGATGGATGGCGTCAATCAGATTTAACCGAATCCATCGAAATGGAACTGGTATCGGAAGGTTCAAGGGCCAAGGTGACCAACAGTAAGATCATTCTTCCCCAGTCCAGTGTGGAAGGCATGCGATTGGCATTATTGCATCTCTCCCAGTCCGTGGCCTTGGATTATTTTGCCGGACTATCCGAGCAAATTATGAAAGAGACCCGGAAGTATACCAATTATCTGGAACACAACGGAAAACTGGACCTCGGAGGAAAAAAATTGAAAAAATATATCGCAAGGGTATTGAACATCAACAATCAGATTTCTGAAAACCTCTATATCTTTGATTCACATGAGGTGGTTTGGGAAGACGAGGAACTGGATAGGTTGGATAGGAATTTGAAGCAAATCTTTGATCTGAAGGAACGGTATCGTACCATTAGGGAGCAAGGGTATATCATCAAGGAAAATTTGAGTCTTTTTAAGGACATCATGGATCATAGGGAGAGCAGTAGACTGGAATGGATCATTATAATACTGATCCTAGTGGAAGTCATGGATCTGTTCATTATGCGTATCATTAATTAATCATAATACCATTTTGGAAGAATTTAAAATATTGGGCAGCGAAGAGTGGTGCCGTTTTGAGGAATTGGGAATTCCTGCCATTAAGGCCAGGGTGGATTCAGGTGCTAAAACATCATCCATTCAGGCCAGTAAGATCAAGATTTTTAGTAAAGGACTGGAGGACTGGGTCCGGTTTGAAGTGAATCCGCTTCAGGACAACAGGAGCATTTCCATCCTATGCCAGGCCAAACTGGTGGATATTCGCAACGTGAAAAGCTCCCAAGGAATATCCGAAGAGCGTCCCGTGATCAAGACCCCGGTGAACATTGGGGGCACGATACACGAGATTGAGCTGACGTTGGCCAATAGGGATACCATGGAGTATCGTATGCTTTTGGGACGTGAGGCCTTAAATGAAAGGTACTTGGTGGATTCTTCCAAAGGATTTTGTCAGGGAGATATCTCAACAGAGGAACTGTCCGTTAAGTACAGACCCTTTATGTCTGAAAAATCAGGATTGACGTTGGGTCTTTTGGCCAGTAACCCAGAACTCTACAGTAACAAACGAATCATAGAGGCAGGTGAGATGCGGGGGCATAAAGTGGTATTCCTGAACGTGGAAAATGTGTATATGAAACTGGATGCCACATCTCCAGAGATCCGATACCGTGGAGGGAATATTTTGGATAAGTTCGATGCGGTGATTCCCAGGATAAAACCATCAGTCACTTTTTATGGTTGTGCTTTATTGCGCCAGTTTGATGCCTTGGGGGTCTATTGCCTCAATTCGGCCGATTCCATCAGTAAATCAAGGGACAAACTCTTTGCTTCTCAGTTGTTCTCCAAAAATGACATTCATATTCCCATAACCGGTTTTGCCAAGTCGCCGATGGATACCAAGGACCTGATTAGAATGGTGAACGGTGCCCCGCTCATAATTAAACTGTTGGAAAGTACCCAGGGAAAGGGAGTGGTATTGGCAGAGACCAATAAAGCGGCAGAAAGTGTTATCAATGCCTTTAAAAGTGTGCAGACCAACATTTTGGTGCAGGAGTTCATCAAAGAGGCCAATGGTCAGGACATCCGTTGTTTTGTGGTGAATGGAAAAGTAGTAGCTTCTATGCAAAGGCAAGCGCAAAAAGGAGAATTCCGGGCCAACATACACCAAGGGGGTGCCGCATCCAAGATCAAGATCACTTCAGAGGAACGAAAATTGGCCATCAAATCTGCAAAGGTGTTGAACCTGGACGTAGCCGGGGTGGATATCATCCGTTCCAACCGTGGACCCTTGCTGTTGGAGGTAAATTCGTCGCCAGGACTGGAAGGTATAGAGAACACCACAGGAATGGATATCGCCAACGTCATGATCGAGACCATCGAGCGAAAATTGAAATATTCCATCTAAGCAAGCCTGAAAAGCGCAATACTTTTCAAATCAATATTTTGCACATTTAGTCCATAATTTCTTACATGGGCTTTCCAAATATCGAATATAAATTGAAATGGGGCATCCGTTAAAGGAAACGCCCCATTGGTTAATTATGGCTCCGATGTATCTGGAATCCATACTATGTTTGTCCCAGTTAATAAATAGTATAACCTCCCAAAAAATAAGATGGGGTGATTGTAGGGACTCCAGTGTTCTTTACCCAAATCTTATCATGAACGAGGTTTACGTTGCGCCAAGGGGGTTTTTGAGGTTGAGCCTCCTTGGTTGTAACGGTTTTCAAGGATAAAATTGATATTTCCCCATAAATTTGACCTACTTTTTTTACGAAGGAGCCGTGTTTAACGGCTCTTTTTTTGTTTCCATTTAGTCTTCGATTCTTGGTAAATTGTTCACATCTTTTAAGAAAACGTAAAAGAGCACCCATGTAAGGTTTTTATCAAAAGACCTACTTTTGTAAGATAGTTGAACAGTGGAATTTTTTGTTATGTCAGAACAAGTGGAAAGAATAAAAACATTGATTATTGGATCCGGACCTGCCGGATATACAGCAGCAATTTATGCGGCAAGAGCAGATTTAAAACCAGTGCTTTATACGGGAATGGAGCCAGGCGGCCAGTTGACCACTACCACCGAGGTGGATAATTTCCCAGGTTATCCTGAAGGGATTGACGGGCCTACCATGATGATGCAATTACAACAGCAGGCCGAACGATTTGGAACCGATGTTAGAATTGGTATGGTGACCGCTGTAGATTTAAGTGATGAAGTGGGGGGGATACACAAGATTACCGTGGATGACTCCAAAGTGATCGAAGCCGAATCGGTGATCATTTCTACTGGGGCATCCGCAAAGTATTTGAACCTGCCAAGCGAGCAACGATTGAGAGGTGGAGGTGTTTCTGCCTGTGCGGTGTGCGATGGATTTTTCTACAAAGGTCAGGAAGTGGCCATTGTGGGGGCTGGTGATACTGCCGCTGAGGAAGCGTCCTACTTGGCAAATATCTGCAAAAAGGTGACCATGTTGGTCCGTAAGGATCACATGCGGGCCTCCAAAGCCATGCAGCATAGGGTAAACAGCATTGAAAATATCGAAATCAAGTACAACACCGAAGTAGATGAGGTGTTGGGAGACCAAGTGGTAGAGGGCTTGCGAATGGTGAACAATCAGACTGGGGAAAAGGAAGAAATAGCCATTACCGGTTTGTTCATTGCCATAGGGCACAAACCCAACACGGACATTTTCAAGGGCCAGTTGGAGATGGATGAAACAGGTTACCTGATTACCCAGCCTAAATCCACTAAAACAAATAAACCAGGGGTCTTTGCCAGCGGCGATGCCCAGGATAAAATATACAGACAGGCCGTAACGGCAGCTGGAACAGGTTGTATGGCTGCTTTGGATGCGGAACGATATCTGGCAGCAGTAGAAAGCAAAGAGATACTGGCTTCCTAGGAATTACCAAACAATAAGAATTAAAAAAGGCACTGATGATCAGTGCCTTTTTTCGTGGAATGCTAACTCAATCAATCC
>JAGQZL010000073.1 GCA_020434915.1 Allomuricauda sp.
GTCTTCCTGAATGTTCCTGGTAAAGCCAACCACATCATCCGAGATGATACTGCTCCAGGTTTTTCCAAAATCCGTGGTCTTATAGGCATAGGGAGTCTTGTCGTTCATGGTATGTCCATCAAAAATAGCATAGGCAGTACCCTTGTCAAAAACACTGGCCTCAATATGATAGCACCAGGTATTTTTTGGCAGACCGGGAATGCTTCCCACGGTATTGGTCCATGTCTTGCCCCCATCTTGGGTAACCTGAACATTCCCATCATCTGTACCTACCCAAATCACGTTTTCATCCAGTGTGGATTCGGCAATGGTAAAAATAGTGGTGTGGTTTTCGGCTCCCGAATTATCCATGGAAAGTCCTCCCGAATCTTCCTGATTTTGTTTGGCAGGATCGTTCGTGGTTAGATCAGGAGAAATAATTTCCCAAGTATCCCCCATATCCTCGGATTTATGAAGGTATTGACTGCCCATGTAGAAGCGGTCCGGTTGATGGGTACTGATTGCCATTGGTGCATTCCAGTTCCATCTTAATTTTTGGTCTTCGCTGGCGGCAAGGGGCTGAATGGTCTTGCTCAACTGCCGTTCAGTGTCAATTCGCCATACATTTTCAGCGCCCTGCATTTCTGAATAAATGATGGATTTGGCAGGATGTTTCAACACACGAAAACCATCGCCCGCACCCACAGAATTCCAATCACGCGCTTCAACACCGCTGGGGGAGGAGGAGGGACCCCACCAAGAACCGTTGTCTTGGAGACCTCCGTACACATTGTACGGTTCGGCATCATCCACACTTACCTGATAAAATTGGGAAATGGGCAGATTTTCAACAATTTCCATGGTAGTGCCACCATCCCAAGTACGATAGACTCCACCATCTGTACCCACGTACATAATATCCGAATCCTTGATGCTGAAGACGATATCGTGAATATCGGAATGCATGTTGCCCAAATCTTTAAAAGTTTTTCCGCCATCCCTAGAGATCGATCCACTGAGACCACCCTTCACAACCACATCCTCGTTTTTTGGATCCACTACGATCCTGGAGAAATAAAAAGGCCTGACCGTAATTCCAAAATCGTTGTTCAATTGCTCCCAAGAGGCACCTGCATCATTGCTTCTATACAAGCCTTTACGCTCGTCTTTTTCTGCCTCAATCACCGTGTAGAGCACATTGGGGTTGGAAGGTGCCACGGCAATGCCCAAGCGGCCCAGTTTTCCTTCTGGGAACCCATTGTGGATTTTGTTCCAGGTTTTTCCGCTATCTGTGGATTTATACAACGCACTTTTATCGCCACCGGACTCAAATGACCAGCCTGTCCTTCGAAATTCCCACATGGAAGCATAAAGCACATTGGGATTGCTTGGGTCCATGGCAAGGTCGGCACATCCTGTTTTTGGGTCGATGTATAAAAGGCGCACCCAAGTGGCACCACCGTCTGAGGATTTATAGACACCTCGTTCCTCACTGTCACCCCAAAGGGCTCCCAACACCCCTACATAAATCTCTTGCGAGTTGTTCGGGTTAACGATGATACTGGCGATTCGTTCAGAGTTTTCAAACCCAATTTTATTCCAATTGGCTCCGCCATCCGTTGTTTTGTAAAGTCCATCGCCAACGGAAACACTGTTTCTGGTCCACGTCTCCCCAGTTCCCACATAAATGGTTTTATCAGGGTCGTTGGGGTCTAATTCCACAGCACCTATTGATTGGCAGTATTCGTCAAAAATAGGATTAAAGGTAGCGCCGCCATCATTGGATTTCCATACACCGCCACCAGCTGTACCGGTATAAATGATTCGGCTATTGGTGGGATGGGCTTCCATGTCATTGATTCGACCACTCATTAGCGCAGGACCAATGTGCCTTGCGGTCAAATCACCAAAAAGGGACTTACCATCAATATCTTCCAAAGATTGGGAATATCCCACAGAAATAAAGCCGACCGAAAGAACGGCCAACACAATATGGAGTTTTTTCATGTTTAGTCAGTTTAAAAAAAAGACCCTAAAAATTAGGGCCTTGGATATTACATTTTATTCTTTCTCGGTTTCTTCTTTTGGAAAAGCAAATTCAGCATCATCGATTGTTGGGTTCAGTTCAATGCTTACAATAGTGATAGGTTGTCCTTGGCCATCTTTAAGGCCCTGCGTCATTGAAAAAGGAAAATACATGCCATCAACCTCTTGGTAATCGCTCATGGTAATTTCACTTATTTGGCCTTTGGCTGGTCCTGATTTAATTTCAGACTGCACTGCAATGGGCACAAAATTGTCCACATCAAAGAAGTAATACGAAATATCATCCTGTTGGTTGCCATCAACGGTAACGGGCTCTTTTACCAGTTTTATTTTGAACGTCTCTGCTCCATCAATGGTTTCCTTGCCAAGAAGTTCCACGGTGTATCCCTTCTCCTTGTAGCCAATAAAAGCATCAGGGAAATCGTTGGTGTTCAATTTGAAATTGGCCGTTTGCTCAGCATCCGATTTTTCAGCTTTCATGGTCATGAAATTGTGGCTCCAGAGTGTTTCTCCATCAAATACCCCTTGTTTGATTTCCTTACCTTGAAAGGTAATTTTGGTCATTTGACGACCATCTTTCAAATTATAGATTTCCAAAGGTATCTCCATGCCGCCTTGGTTTACTTTAGCGGTCATTTTCATTCCTTTTAAACTCTTCCAGGCATCAAGTCCGCCAGTGTTCTCAAAATAATTCCCCAATATTTCGTCAGCAGTTTGCGCCTGCACGGGCAAAGCGAGAGCAAAAACAATTAGAGCAATGGTGATTTTTAGTGTTTTCATTTTTAATTTTTTATGTTGAATAACCATAAGTACTAAAGGTAGCTAAATTGTTACATCATTTAAGTGCACATTTTTATAAAAGTATTGCAAAACCATAATTTAGAGCTATTCATGAATCCGTTGTCCCAAAAAGGGACATTGCCTGTTAAGTTGCCCAAACAAGGGATGCAATGCCAATATTTTGTGAAAAGGAAGGCAATTCCGACCATAACCGTTTCCCATTGGCTTGGTATTTAGTAGATTTGGGAAATAACCAAACTACACGACTGACTCATGGGAATTCAACTTCGTTCTTTTCAATTTCTATTTACATTTCTAATTACCTGTAGCCTTTTGGCCCAGGATTTTGACGCTTTTAAATACAGGACCATTGGGCCCTCCAGGGGTGGTAGGGTAACCACGGTAACGGGAACACCCATGGAGCCTGGAACATTTTATTTGGGTGCATCCGGAGGTGGTGTTTGGAAAACGACAGATTACGGCACCACTTGGAACAATGTTTCAGATGGTTTTTTTGAAACACCATCCATTGGCGCCATTGAAGTGGCCGTAAACGACCCCAATATTGTGTATGTAGGAACCGGTTCTGATGGTATCCGAAGCAATATTATTGAGGGAAAGGGAATGTACAAATCTATTGATGCAGGAAAGACTTGGGAACATATCGGACTGGAAAATGTAGGGCAAATTGGTGCAGTTAAAATAGACCCTACCAACAACAATATTGTTTGGGTGGCAGCAATGGGAAATGCCTTTAAATCCAACCCGGAAAGAGGAATTTATAAGACCATGGACGGCGGTGTCACCTGGGAAAAAGTACTTTTTGTTTCTGATGAAGTGGGCTTTGCAGATTTGGAACTCCTGCCCGGCAACCCCAATGTAGTATACGCTGCAGCCTGGAAGGCACGTAGAACCCCTTGGACCATAGATTCTGGAGGTGAAAACAAGGATGGGGGCATTTACAAGTCCGTAAATGGTGGAAAAGACTGGATAAAGTTGAAAGAAGGCCTTCCCAAAGGATTGATCGGAAAAATTGATTTGGCGGTTTCCCCTGTGGATTCACGTATTCTATATGCCGTAATCGAAGCTCCAGAAAAAGATAGGGGTTTGTACAAGTCTGTGGATCAAGGAAAAACCTTTACCCATGTTTCTGATGACGAACGGTTGGTGAACCGTCCGTTTTACTACACCAACATTGAATTGGATCCCACCAATCCCGATATCGTTTACTCCAATGCCAACCCGTTGATCAAATCCACGGATGGAGGCAAAACATGGAAACGAATGAGTGTTCCCCATGGAGACAATCACGATATTTGGCTCAACCCGAACAATCCCGATTTGTTGATCCAATGCAACGATGGGGGGGCAAACGTGTCCCACAACGGGGGTGAAACCTGGTCGACCCAGTTCAACCAACCAACTGCGGAAATTTATCAAGTGGCCGTGGACGACCAATATCCATATTGGGTATATGGGGCGCAACAAGACAATACTACCATTGCTATACCCAGTAAAGCACCTTTGGCATCCACTACACCGGGAACTACTATTATGATGGATGTGGGTGGATGCGAAACAGGTCCGGTAATCCCGATGCCAGGAAACCACTACATCGTTTATAACAATTGCAAGGGACGGTTCAGTGTGTACAGTAAAAGAACAGGCATGGATCGCGAGTATTCCATTGGTGCGTCCAATATTTATGGACACAATCCAAAGGATTTAAAATACCGTTTTCAGCGGGTAGCTCCCATTCATGTGTCGCCATTTGATCCAGAAGTGGTGTATATGGGTTCACAATTCTTGCACAAGACCAGCAATGGCGGTAAAAACTGGGAAATTATTTCCCCGGACCTGACCGCCAATGAACCGGATAAACAAGTAATCTCTGGAAATCCCATCACCAGGGATATCACAGGGGAAGAATATTATAGCACACTTTATTCCATTAGGGAATCCAAGATTGCAAAGGGAACCATTTGGACAGGATCCAATGATGGTGTAATTTCTGTTACCAAGGACGGTGGAAAGACATGGGAAACAGTTACTCCAAAGAAATTGCCCAAGGGCGGAAGGGTGGAGTCCGTGGAGCCATCACAACATAATCCTGCCAAGGCATATATTGCAGTGGACCGCCACTTACTAGGAGATACCAAGCCTTATCTGTATAAAACGGAGAATTATGGGAAAAGCTGGGAATTGATCAGTACCGACTCCAATGGCATCCCTTCGGATTTCACCACCCGAGTGCTTCGCGAAGACCCGGCAAGGGAAGGACTTTTATATGCCGGTACCGAATTTGGTATGTTTGTTTCCTTTGATGATGGGGGAACTTGGAAAAAGTTCCAGCAGAATCTTCCGGTAGTGCCTATCACAGATATTATTTTGTTTCGTGGTGACTTGATTATCAGCACCATGGGTCGTGGATTTTGGATTCTGGACAATGTTGCTACGCTACAGGATCAACATATTTCAGGTTTAGGAAACAATCCGGTCCTCTTCAAAATTGATAACACCATCCGTTATGTGAGTCCGTGGGGGGGAGACTTTCCCAATTATCCCGCTACCAGTGTCACCATGGACTATTATCTGCCAAGTGATATGAAAACTGGCGTAAAGTTAGATGTCCTGGATGTGGCCGGAAAGATGGTTGCTTCCATCGTGGCGGATTCCACCCAATTAAAATCCACGGAGGAAAAAGTAGAGGATATGGCCCTCAGTGCCACTTTTGTGTACATGGACAAAAAGCTGGAAACCAAGAAAGGAATCAACCGGTTTGAATGGGATTTGCGGCAGAAAGGACCTTGGGACAAGAACAAAAATAGACGTTACAAAAATGGTCCGATGGTACCTCCCGGAAAATATACAGCAAAGCTGACTGTGGGGGATACTTCTTTTGAACAGCCTTTTGAAGTATTGATAGATCCCAGACTGGTTGAGGAAGGGGTTTCCTTGGAGAATATTTTGGAGCAACAAGAACTCCAGTTCAAGGTCATCGATTTGTTGTCAGATGCCCGAATGCTTCAGGACAAGCTGGAAAAGAAGATCAAGGAACTGGAAAAATCCAAGATTGGTGATGCCAAAATAGACCATTTCAAAGAAATTCTGAAACAGCTCAAAAACGACGAAGGGGCCTATCCACAACAGGTAATGGTAGCCCAGATATCATACCTCTATTATGTTTTAGGCAGTGGGGACAAAGAACCAGGGCAGGAGGAAAAGGACAGATACCAAGAGTTGTTGGTCCAATTCAATACACTAAAACAAAAGGCAGGCATCTGATTTAGGGTTTGTGACCCTTCTTTTCAGGAAGGGAGGGTCTCAGGGACCAAAATCGGAACACTCGGTCCACACTCTGTGGAAAGGGATTGTTCAAGTTCATTTCCTCTTCGGGAATATCTTGACGGCTATGTTTAGTGCAGTTCCTCACAACGATATCCATTTTTTTCCAATAATGATGAAATGGAGCAGGCATGTAGGTTCTGGGTTTCGACCCGGAGGATATTGTCACAATCCTCCAGGTCAAAATTCCAGCATCCGTATCTGTTGACCAACTTATTCAACAGGGGCCTTAGCTTTCTAATTTGTTGTTCTTCCAAAACGGAAGTCTTAAAAACTAATACGGTTTTCATAATGGTTTAATCGCGGTCATAAAACAATGGTGGTTCCACCCCCAAGGACCTTAGATATACATATCCTTGCCCACGGTGGTGGATTTCATTATCAATAAAATAGAAAAGGGAGGATTGTACGGTTCCCTCATATTGGCCAAAAAGCTTAATGTATTCCTGAAACCGCTCTGGCGCAATTTGTTGCCACAGGGCATCAATCTCTACAGTGGCCTCATCCCACAGCTCCAAAATTTTGGCTTTGCTGTTGCCAAAATCCATATCCTCCTTAAACTCTGAGGTATTGCCGCCAACAATCTCCTTTAGTCCAGGAACCGCAATGGCCAACAACTCGGAGACCATGGCCGAGAATGGCCGCATTCCACCAATGGTATGGGTGAACAATTCCTTTTCCGGAAAAGCCGCAATGACTTTTCTCGTAGATCTTCTATGTCCTTGCCAGTGTTCCAACAGTTGGGAAGGGGTAATGACTTGACCTGTTTTGTTTTCGGTAATGTTTTCCATGATTCTTTGATTTATAATGGGTTAATATTCTAGGACCAAAGATATTTTGGGGGTATGACAGCCCTGTGTCAGTAGGAAAAAAACAAGAACAAAAAAAGTGTGTTGACAAACCGTTGTCACCGGGCCGCTTTAGTTTTGCTGGGAATCATGCAGATTGATACGATTCCTTTTTTAATAATAAACGCTCTAAAATGAAATGGAAATGGTCTCCCAGCCTTGGTTTGAAATCCTATCTTTGGGAGATAGCTTGCACAATTATGGGAGTGGATACCGTAAAACGTTTTGATAGGATTGTGGCCATATTGATCCAATTGCAATCCAAGCGAATTGTAAAGGCACAGGAACTTGCCGACCGATTTGAAGTAAGCCTACGTACCATATACAGGGATATCCGAACCTTGGAGGCTTCTGGGGTTCCCATTGTAAGTGAGGCTGGTATAGGGTACTCCATTATGGAAGGGTATCGCCTGCCTCCGGTAATGTTTACACGTGAAGAAGCAGGGAGTTTTGTCGCTGCTGAAAAACTTATGCAAAAATTTACCGATAAGTCTTTGGGAGCCTATTACGAATCGGCCATGTTTAAGCTTAAATCGGTACTCCGGGGAGCCGAGAAAGACTGGGTGGAAACCTTGGAAAGCCAAGTATCCATTATGCCGGGGCAAGACTTGTTCAATGATGAGGTGCCCAATGCCCTCGAGATTTTGTTTGAAAGTATTGCAGAACGGAAGCAAGTTTTTTTAAGGTATGAATCCCTTCGGGAGGAAATTCCTTCGGAACGTAGGATCGAGCCTGTTGGATTGTTCCACGAGAATGGATATTGGTATATTTTGGGATATTGCCATTTACGAATGGATTATAGGCATTTTCGTACCGACAGGATACACAGAATCCAACGTACCGGCCAAGATTTTATATTGGAACATGGCACCTTGGACGACCATCGGGAAAAGAAGGAAATTGCCCAAAAGACCAAGGTCAGGATATTGGTGGACAAGAAAGTGGCCAAGTTCATCAAAGGAAGCAAGAAATACTATGGCTTTGTTTCGGAAAAGATGAATGATGGAGAGGTGGAGATGACGTTTATGACCACTGATTTGGACAATGGTTTTGCCAGATGGTACCTTATGTTCGGCGATTATGCCAAGATAGTGGAACCGGAAGCCTTGAAGGAACGATTGGGCCATCTTTTGGAGAAAAACCAAGAACGATTGACTAATTAACCATAAAAATGAATCTGTTCTCAAATCAAGTCGACCCAAATTATAATTGGCTGCCACAAGAAGGTGTCGTCAATTACTATGGCACTATCATGAATTTGGAGGAAGCCAATTCCTATTACCAAAAATTGATGGAAACCATTACCTGGGAGAATGATGTTGCAGTGATTTTCGGTAAACGCATTGTCACCAAGAGAAAAGTGGCGTGGTATGGTTCCGAACCTTTTGAATATACCTATTCCAATAATACCAAGAAGGCATTTCCTTGGACCAAAGAGCTTTTGGAGTTGAAAAAAATGTCGGAGGAGTTCACGGGAGAAACCTACAACTCCTGCTTGCTGAACCTTTACCATTCAGGGGAAGAGGGCATGGCTTGGCATAGCGATGCGGAGAAGGACTTAAAAAGGAATGGGGCCATTGCTTCCCTTAGTTTTGGGGCGGAACGGAAGTTTGCCTTTAAACACAAACAAACCAAGGAAAAGGTTGTGTTGGTATTGGATCATGGAAGCCTTTTGGTGATGAAGGGAACCACCCAAACCCATTGGCTCCACCGTCTTCCACCCACAAAATTGGTAAGAACACCTAGGGTCAACCTTACCTTTCGGACTATTGACCCTAGATGATTTCTTTATTGGTCTGCTCCGTCGGCTTTTGCCCGATCAATGGTATATTGGGCTACCTCACGACCTTGGTCGGTTCCCACGGTTGCATCAAAACTCCAATGTATGCCACCATAGACCCTGGATATTGCAGCTTCTTCGGCCCAACCACGCACCTTGGAGGCCTCATCTGGAAAAATGTAGGCCAACACTTCGGAGGCTGCAGCTGAAAAAACACTGTGACCGGAGGTATAGCTTGGGAAATTAGGTGTTCCTGCAATGGTTTCAAAACCATCAATCATTTGTATGGGCCTTGGGTAATGGTAGTAATATTTGGCATCCCAGCAACTGATACCGGAATCCATGATGGCCATGTTCATATAGGCCAGTGTTCGGGTAGTCTGCAATGGGTTCAAACGATATTCCACAATAAATTCATTGGCAATGCGGTTCCAGTGACCTGGAGGCGTATAGGTACCCAGTCCGTCTTGCCAAAAATTGGCAATCCTTCTGTGCTCATCGGTCATATTCTTTGCATAATCCTTTAGAAGGACCACATCATCCAAAAATTCTTGGGAATCCAATTGTGGGGGAGGTATGGGACGAACACTTTCCACATCGTCAATACTCCACATCGTTACTTGACTGAACAGAGGAGTCTAACCAACCGGGCGTTCCGGGATTTCCAAATTGTCCCAGGCCCATCCAAATCTATCAAAAGCAGCTTGTTTGATCGAGTCTGAAACAGCTTTTGGAGTTTGTGCATTTTTCATACCATCATTGGCGGCTCTGGCCAGCGCCGTTGTGGAAACAGCATCGCCAATTTCAACACCTGCATTGATGTCGCTCATCACATTTCCACCAGATAATAGTAAACTTTCCAAATGTTCTTCTTCCAGATCTTGGAGGTATGCCGCTTCGAGCGGAAACATGGCCGTGAGGATATTTTTGGAAGCCCTGGCAATGACCGCCCCATCGGAAGGATAGGAAGGTATGTCATTTTCCTGATAGGCATAATCAATGGTTTCGTCCATTTTGTATGGGGCGGCCCTATTGTATTCATATTTGTAGTGCCAAGCGGTGATGAGTCCATCAAACTGGGCTACGGACATATACGCCAGTGCCCTACACGCATAAGGAGGGTGCGCAAAAGGGAATGCAGGTGGTCCCTCTGGATTGGATGGATTGGGCAGTGTGTAAGTGCCATCGGCATTGGGCCCCGGTATCAGATTGTATTTGGCAATAAGTTCCAAGGCAACCTCGTTCCATCGAATGGCTGGATTGTTGGTCCAATAGGTAATGGCTTTCTTTTGTTCTGAAGTCATACTGCCCATGGCCTGCTTTACTTCCTGAAGCTCGTTTTGGTATTCCTGCGAATCGCTACTTGCCGGAGCGGAAATTTCAATGGCGGAGCCGGATTCCTGGAGTACAGGAACCCAGTCACCACCATCTGCATTGAGTTCAGAATAAGCATAATCTTCGTACGGAAGGTACCGAGGTGTGTCTTTTTCGCAAGAGGCCAAAATGATGGTCACCAAGGCCAAAAGCAGAAAATATATTTTATTGTGCATCGTTTTCATCTGTTTGTTTTTTGATTACGTTGAATTGATAGGTAATGCCGAATCCGGTGTTGCTCAGTTTGGGTGTATTTCGGCCATCCACAACCCTATTGTGGTAGGCCACGACCCCCAACCCTTTGATTGATTTTATAAAATACTGTGCTGAGAACCCCAAGCGGTCAAATTCCACTTTGTTTGTTGGTTGGGCCGCATTGTAGGCCCTAATATCATCCCCACTGGTGGAGGTAAGACTCATATAGCTCAATTCAAGTTTTAAGGAAGTGTCAAAAAACCATTTTCCGATAATTCCCTCATACGTCCAGGCATTGGGCACATCCATCCAAGCAGTGTAATAGCTCCCGTTGTTGTAATAGTAATCACGCTCTGCTTCGGTATAACCACGCCACAAATGGGCTAGAGCTCCCCGAACATAAAAACCATTGTTCCATTGGTATTGACTTATGGCTCTCAGGGAAAATTCAGGGGCACCCGATCCAATGCTGTATGGTCTGTAATCAGAAAGGTAATTGGTGAAAGGGGTGGAGAATCCAGCAGTGGCCAGTGCAGTAAACGTTCCCTTGCCCAGATTGGTCCGGATGGCACGGTATTTCAATGCGAAACCAATGTCCTGAAACCCTCGGGCACCGGTGAATTTACCGCCATTGGGTTCGGAGGAATCCGTACTCACATAAGGCAGGCTGACATAAAAATTAAGATTGTCCAAAATACCGATGGCCGCCATAGGCAATACCGTATTGCGGTCAACAGTGGCTATGGTCTCATTGGACCTTAAAAGTGAACCTTCCCAGTACCTGTCAAACGTACCCATGTCATATGAAAAAAGGACACAAATGTTCTTGGATCTCATCATTAGGGCATCAGAAGGTGTTTGGGCCTCCATATATGTTGGCAACAATAGACCAACTAAGAATAACCATCCCCATATAGAAAACCAATGGAATTTTATACTGGGGATTGGATTGTGATTGTGGAAAAGGATTTTTTGAGTCATAAAGGAATGGAGTCAGGTTTTAGTTTTAAACAATTGATTTTTAAAGCCTTAAATTTATAAGGTGTCGTAAACGGCTAAAATAGCGGCATGCGGCTTGGCTTGGGATTAAAAAAAAAAAAAAAAAAGTTATGGAAAGGGTAAAAGGATTGTTGAAAGGTTAAATAAGGTTATTGGAAACCAAATTGGAGGACAAAAAAATGAAC
>JAGQZL010000074.1 GCA_020434915.1 Allomuricauda sp.
TTTGTTTAGCATACATCAGCAAACACGTAAGGCAATATTAAACTCAAATTCCTTTTCTGTGTCAAAAAGATACTTTTCTCTATCCATTACAAAAAGTCAATATGGTAAATATCTAAAATTTCGTTTTTTTATTGAACATCTGACAATAATTGCTATTTTGGCTATAAGTTATTACACATAAAATTTGTGTTCAAAAGTTGTTTTTTGCTTTCCGTGTTCTTGACGGGAATGCCCTCAGGATTGCAGTGTTAAAGCAATGATTTTCAATAATATAGGATTTCGTCGATGATTCAGTCATCCCGACGAACCTTGGTTTTATGGCACTAAGTAAAACCTTAATTAATTGAAAACCAGAAAATTAATTTTTTCTGGTTTTTTTTATTTCCATCTGAAACCATTGGTGAGGATGTCCTATAGAGTGTCCTATTTTTGTCGGGGAAAATTCCCTAAATTGTACTTCCTGAGTTGATTTTTCGTGTGGTTTGACTTTCGCTTCATCCAATGTTTCACTTAAAGCGAGAACACATGAATACCTCTAATGCATTCAGTATCAGCTTCTGGCTGAAAAAATCAAGAAAAAAGAAAGACGGGAGATTGCCCATTTATGTCCGAATTAGATGTAAGGGAAAAAATGCAGATCTCAGTGTCCATAGGACAACATTTGAAGAACGATGGTGTCCTATTTTGGGAAAAATGGACCACAGGGCCAGTGAATCCGTTGGTGTCAACAAATATCTGGACGACATCCGGTCAAAGCTGCTGGAATGTCACCGACAATTGAGTACCGAGGGTGGCTATATCACTGCACAATCCATCAAGCTTCGATATTTGGGCAAGGACAAGTTGATGCTTACCTTGATCGACCTCTTGGATTACAACCGTACATATGAATTGCCCAAACTTGCCAAGGGTACGGTCAAGAATTATTCATCCACGGAGACCTATCTGAAACGTTTCATTTCTGAAAAGTTCAGAGTACCTGATGTTGGTCTGGCCTCAATCGATTATGCCTTTTTGTTGGATTTTGAAAACTACATGCGGAACTGTGAGCCCATAAAAGCCTTCCAGCCCTTGAACAACAATGGTATCATGAAGCATATGCTGCGTTTCAAGAAGTTGATGAACATGGCCTATAAGTTTGATTGTATTCCCAAAAACCCTTTTAACCTCTATAAGGTGAAAATGGTGGACTATGACAGTGACTTTTTGGAAGAAGAGGAGATCCAGGCGTTGGTGCAACTCGAATTGGCGGAGAAAGGAGCTGACTTGGTCCGTGATATCTTCATGTTCGCTTGCTTTACGGGACTCAGCTACATTGAGGTAAAACTACTAAGGCCCGGGGATATTGTATTGGGTATCGATGGAGAGTTGTGGATCGATGTAAGGCGCCAAAAGACAAAGACCCCGGTAAAGGTTCCTCTTTTGCCCAGGGCGAGATGCATACTGGAAAAGTATGAAGCCTTTCCCAAAAAAGAGAATACCTTGTTGCCGGTGTATTCGAACCAAAAAGTGAACCAATATTTAAAAGTGATCGCCCAAAAGGCAGGTATAGATAAACACCTGACATTCCATGTGGCCCGACATACCTTTGCTACCACGATTACCTTAATGAACAATGTGCCCATTGAGACAGTTTCCAAACTTTTGGGGCATACCAAACTTTCGACCACACAGAAATATGCAAGAGTGGTGGAGAAAAAGATCAGTAAGGATATGACCCAATTGAAAGATTTATTGGCCAAAAGTCCACTAGCGGAAAAGGATAACGGTCAAAATGTGGCCAAAACCCATGGACTTCGAATAGTTCGATAAACAGGACTGTAACCTTAAAGACCCATGTTTGTGATGAAACCTTTAGGAAGGCTGATCAGGTTAATCTCTTTTTAGTCAAACCCGATGGTCCCTAAGAACCAAATATATGGTTGTATTGGGCCTCGATATCATTGATATCGTCTCCATTGAGTTCTGAAAACTCCTTTTCCCTTGCCCGTTTCGACAGTTTACCGGCATTTTGGTTAAGGAACTTTATCAATAGATCCACTTTGGTATCGGGTAGCGTGACATGGGAATTGATAAAATCCATCATGCGATCATATTTTTCGAGATAATCCAATTCTTCAGGAATGATCCGTTCGATGGTCTCTTCAACACATTCATACAAGAATTCCGATTGTAGGGTGAGGTCGAAGTAGCGGTATAGGTCAATGGTCTTGTTAAGGACATCAATATTGTGATCGGATGTTTCCTTCCATTCGATCAAATCCACCCTCTGGGAGGAGTAATGCTCCAGAATGTCCTGGTATTCGTCAATGCGTTCTAGAATGGCAGAGGATATGGGAAAGATCATGCCTCGTTTGGTATAGCCCATCCGAGTGAGTAAATGGTGGATGATATATCGGTGTATCCTGCCATTACCATCGGATAGGGGATGGATGAAAACAAAGCCGAAAGCAATGGTGGCCGCGGCCAATACCGGATTGTAACCGGCTTGCTGCAACAGTGCATTGGTGTCGAGCAACCCTTGCATCAACAAGGGCAGGTCTGAAGCCTTGGCGGAAATATGGTCGGGCATGGGGGATAGGGTTTCCCTATCATGTTCGCCTATAAAGCCTTCCATGGTCCGTATGCCCATATGCCTTAATTTTTTGCTTCCGATGACAATGTGCTGCAACCGTTCGATCTCTTCGATGCTCAAAGGGGATTTTCCCGATTGCCCAATGGCCTTTCCCCAATTTCTGGCCCGCATGCTTGGGGGATGCTCCCCTTCAATGGCAAACGATGCCTTGGAATCTTTCAACAGTAAAAAGGCAGCGGTCCTTCGTATGAGATCCTTGTCCCGCTTTCCCAATCCCTTTTCTATGGTTTCGGAAAGATCTTTTTCAATATACCTCTCCAGTTTCTCAGTCCTGCGAATCATTGGACAGAATCCCGGAATCCCGGGCAAGTTGTTCTTTACACGATGCCGGGTGGAATTCTCGGATTGGCCTGCATATTGCAGGGAAGGGTCCACCACCTCCACGTAGGTGCCTCTGTTCAGGTTGGGAACATCGAGCGTCTTCCCGGTCAACCATTCATATAAAAACCATGCCCTTCTTGTATATTGCCCCGTAGGCTCTTCTTTCAACATTTGGTGTATGATGGCATCACCGATCAACTCGAAAATCCTTTTCAGTATATATAGGTCCAAGGGCTCGTATTTAAGAGCAAAGACCAAATGACTTTTCAGGTCTTCCTTGGGTTTATGCCTAATGGTAAACACCTGCCATTGGTGAGTGTCGTAGCGTTGGTGCTTTTCTGTTGCCATGGCCATTATATCGGGCAGGGGAACTGCCGTGCCAAATTGGTTTCCAATGACTGAAATCAATAGGGAATAGCCGACCAGGTAACCTTCCTCAGGTAATTTACGTCCGTGAAAAACAGTTACTTTATGTGAAAAAAAATTACTTTTCATTTTTTTGTATGAAAAACAGTGACAAATATACCATGAAAAATGATTACTTAACGTGAAAAATGATTATTTATAATTATTTTTTATGAAAAAATGTTATTTTTTAATTGGGTTTTGGTGCTATTTTTATCAAAAATCGGAAATTGAGGTTAGTAATCAGTGTCTTGCATACTTGAGGTCAATGGTGCGACTGCCTCTTTTCTCCCATAGCTGTATCCTTAATGTTTCCTCGTTTCCCAGGACAAACTTGGGTATGTTCGCCATCGGCCATTCTTAAAAGTGCTTTCCCCTCATTGACCATCAACAATGCTTCCCCGGTGTTGTGGTGGTATGGTATGACCATTCCAGGAATTCCATTCAGCAGTATTGCCTTATAGGTTTCACCTTCGATCAAAGTTTGTAGTTGGGGTCTGTTGGTTGTTGCCATATCAAATATTCTCAGTTGCTCCCCATTGCTTTTTCTCATTATCGGTCCATAGCGTTGGGAAGAATTTTCGTTGTTGGTATCTGGGATGTAAATATTTTTTCCATTGGGAACCCCCGGTTGCAGCTTTTTTACAATCAGGACCTTCCAAATAATGTTCAGCCGTCCTCAAATGAACCAGGGGCCATTGCACATTGTAGAGATGATCGAACTCTTTTAGGCGGTCAATCAGAAGTGTTGTCGGTTCGGGCAAAACATTGATTTTGTCCTGAAGGGTACGACCCTTGACCTTTTTTGCCAAGGCGGTAAAACTTTCAAGGTATCGCTGTTCAAACCTTCTCAAGGTCAAGGTCTTTTTACCGGTGGTGCGGTCAAATCCGGCATCCCTCCAGTAAATATGCTCAAAATAATCCTCCACGGATGGATTTTGGGGAAGTCGTTCCCTGCCTTCATCATTGATGAGATTTTCCAGAGGGGTGCACAAGATCTCGATATAACGGAACTGGGCACTCTGAAAACCACTGGCAGGGGTCAGGGTTTTCCGGAATTCTTGGTATTCCCCATGGTCCATTCCATCTTTCATAATATCAAAGGAACCGATCAAGAGGTTGGTGTAGCGAATGCACCGGTTGATTTTTGGGAGTACGAAAGCGGCATCGATTTCATTTTGTTCTACCAGCTGCTCCAATTCGTGCCGCATCATTTTCAGAAGGAGCTCGGTGACCTGGTGGTACATGATAAAAATGGTTTCATCCTTGAATTGGGTGCGGGGTTTTTGTAGGGACAAAAGAGTATCCACTTCGATATAGTCCCAATAGGTGAGGGGTGTGGCATGGAGGAGGCCCTCCAGATAGGTTTCAGGATTTTCACCAAGTTCTTGGTATTTGTTGATGATCTGTTCAAGGGTTTGGGTCATGGTATCGTTGTTGTGTTGTTAGTGGTAGTTTATGGAAATTGTCGTTGTCCGATCTCAATGGTACCGGAATATTTGTTCTTAAAAGGTTATTTCTTCCATTTCGATATGGTATATTTCCTGCTTCAACGTGTGATGTAGATGATTGATGATATCAGCTTCTGAGAATGTGGTTTTGTATTCGAATCTGATCCGTGGGCTATTGGCATAGCACAAATTGTGTTCCTTTGTACGATTTGGTCTATAGGGAATTTGGAAATGTTGGGACAATCGCTCAACAAAATCCGCTTTGATGTCGAGATTGACCAATTCCTGTATGGAATATAAGGATCGATCGTCCCTTTTAACAAAGATATCCGAGAGCTTAACCTTCATGGTTCCCAAGGGTTGTGTTGGTTTTCACATAGGCGATCTTCAATTGGAACATCTCCGCCATTTTTTCGGCACGAAACTTGGCCTCGGCCGCCATTTCACCAAGGAAATTTTCATCAACGGTCTGTATAAAGAGTAGTTTCCAACGGTCGAAATGTTCCCCTTGGACCGGTAACCTTGCATGGGGGGCGAAGGGACTGCCATAATAAGTGTGCTCCCCCAATAGGACCGTTTGCCAAAAACGGTACATTTTTTCCAGATGCGCCGGCCAATTGTCCTGGATCACTCCATTGAAAATATCCGCCAGTAGGTCATCTTCCCGGACCTTTCCATAAAAAAGGTCCACCAATTGCTTGATGTCACTCAGGGTTGCGATGTCTTTTTTTTGTGTCATTAGTGAATGAAAATATGAATGTGACCCATACCAATACTTCCTTTTGGAACTTTGGTTGAACAGCATTTTATAGGGTACAAAGATACGGGGAATTCAAAAATAACGGATAATTTTGTCCGAAATATTCAATGCGATGGGAAATACGGTCAAATCTCTAAAAAAGGAAATCAGGGACCAGATGTTGGGCAGACGGAATCGGATGTCCCAAAGGAAAAAGGCTCTTTATGACCATGCGGTCTGTGACGTGCTTTGGCGTCTAGTGGAGCAAAAGGAAATCCAGTCCGTGCATACCTATCTCCCCATGGGCTCCGAGGTCGATATCGTGCCGTTCATAGCGCAATGTCTAGCACATCGGGTAACCGTTGTAGTCCCCCAAACCCTGTCCGATAGACAGTTCAAGAATTTGGAGCTTTCATCACTTCAGGCGTTGGAGCAGGGCGTATTCGGGACCTCATATCCTTCCGGCAATAGGGTGTACAAGGGCCATTATGATCTTATCATCGTTCCAGGGCTGGCTTGTGATGGCAATCGGTCCAGGCTTGGGTATGGAGGTGGGTACTATGACACTTTTTTGGCACACCACCCCAAGACCCGCAAAATGGGGTTGTTTTATCCCTTCCAACGTATCGGGCGGGTTCCAACAGAGGACCATGATGTTCAACTGGATGAAATCCTGATCTTGGGAATGCCTAGATGAAACTTTTTTTGATTTTTCTTGGGTCTTTCCTTTATTTAATGATTATTTTATCGGCTATTGATTTAGATGTGATCTCATATGCTCACCAATGCTGGAAAATATGCCATCAGGGCTGTTATGTATTTGGCTATCCATAGCAACGCCAATAAAAAAATGGGCGCCAAGACCATTGCCGGGGCTTTGGACATCCCCCAAGCGTTTTTGGCCCAATTGCTCCGTACTTTGACCACGGACAGGTTGATCTCTTCCTCCAAGGGTCCAGGGGGAGGATTTTACTTGGTGGATGCCGATCGGGAACATACGTTATGGCAGGTCATTGTGAGCATCGATGGGGAACATCGGTTCCATGAATGTTTCTTGGGGCTTTCCATCTGCGATGATGCCCATCCCTGTCCCGTGCACCATTTGGTATCCCCCTTCAAAAAAGAGCTGCTGTTCAATTTTCAGGAACGGACCATTGGCCAATTGATCGAAGAAATCAAGGATAACGGTACCGTAATTTCCTTAAAAATGCCCTTTCTGGAAGATTGAGCAAAGAAATCTGTTTCCAAAGACTTTGTTGAACGTCCCATGATATCCCATGAATTGATGTCTTGCCGGACATTATGGGATTTATGACACCTAGGGTGGGGTTATTCACGTTCCATGGTTTCCAAGTTGGTTCGTTTGACAGGTTTTACCTGATCGTTGCAATGATAATGGCGAAGACCATGTTCCCTTTGTCTTCCGGAACTAAAATTAGACACCTTTTTTAGATATCCGATGACCCGGGTGGCATGGTCCACATTTTGTGAATGGCATGAACTGCACTCCCATAGGGTCCGTTTGTCGATATGGGCGCAATCATTGCATATGGTGATACGGATGTTGAAACAAAAGTAATTGCACCCGGCCCTGGCCGTGGCATGGATCAGTTTTTTGAACCCTTCTTGGTTCGGGGTTTCCTCCAAATTGAGATGGAGAGCCGACCCCCCATCCAAATATTGGATGGTATCCTTCCCGTGCAACATGATCTTGTCCAAGGTGTTGGTCCGGTCATCCTCCACCACATAGAAATAGGAGTTGTAACAGTCCCTGGGCACAAAAAATCCGTCTTCCCGGTCCCACTTGGCGTTTTTGACCCCTAGGTTTTCAGCAGGGACGAATTCAGTGTTGAACAGGTAACCAAAGGTTTCGCGAGCCTTTCTGTTTTCTTGGTATATGGCCTTGAGATAGTAATTGACAAAATCCTTGTACATTTCGTTGTTGCCCACATGTATCCCCTGGCTTTCTGCAGCCTCCACCATGCCATTGATGCCTACGGTCAGGAATTGTTTGTCCAGTGATATCAACCCGGCATTATAGACCGGTAACATGCCTGCTTTTTCATAATCATCGATAAGCATTCTAAAAGCTACCTGGTACTTGTGGACTTTTTGGACCGCTGCCACAATATCGGATCCTTGTTGAACCAAGCGGTTCATGTTCAGCGTAATCACATTGATGGAACCTGTGGCAACGCCACCAGCTCCAAGGGAATAACTGAAAGTGTTGTCACTGATCTCATTGCGCAATCTGCAACAGGAGGCCAGACTGTCCGCATTTTCGGATTGGTAGATAAAAAAGGAGTTGCCCTCGCTCAATTCCTGGGCACATAGGTCGGTAAATTCCGTGTCAACAGGAGTTCCATCCTTCGTCAACATGGCGGCCGTCACCACTGGGAAGGTCAGGATAGCCTTGGTACGCTCCTTGTTGAACCAGTCCATGAAAAAGGCTTGGAGTTTTTTGACACGATCCCATTGGGGCCTCCCCATATCAGGAAAGACAAAATCCGCGAACATGTTATCAAAGTAGGGCCTATCGTAGATGGAAATATTCCAGAAAACCGATTGGTAGCCCCTGGCCGCAGCAGGTTGATTGATGGCATAGACCACATGCTGTAAATGATTTGCAATGATATGGGTGTCGGTCCTTAGGTAATCCGGACCATAATCTTTGGCCGCAAAGTGGTCGAAATACATCAAAAACTCCACAGTGGCCAAGGCACCGGCAAACTGGGAACTTACCGCAAACACCAAATTGACGAATTCCCCGCAAAAGCTTTCCAAGTGCTTTGGGGCCTGACTTTCCCCACCCAATTTGGTCAGTCCGTCCAAAAGGAAGGGATACATGCTGATAGAGGCACAATAGGGCTTGAGCGAGGTCTCATCATGGACATAGATCTCATGGGACTCGATTTGCCGTGCGTATTCCATTGCAAGTGATTCCCCAAACAAGGAAGCGATCTTACGCTGGACGAGGGCCCGGTTCACCTGAATATTGATGTCCTTGTTGAGTTCTGCTTCCATGGTGGCAATGTTCTTAGAGGTAACATTGGCATTGGCGTCGACCCTCGAACCGTCCGCGGCATTGTCGGAATTGAGATAATGGTCGATGAATGACATCTTTTTGGAAATCTGATCATGGGTCAGTCGTATCATATCAAAATTTATTTAGGATTGAACAAATGGTTGAGCATGGTGTTGGTCCTGACTTCCTTGAATATTTGGTTGGTAGTCTTGCGGTCCAGCCCCCCGAGGTACCGGTTCCACCTGCCTGTCTTGATATAGGTCAGGTGTTCGAGGATTTCAGGGGGTACTTGATCTGCACCCGTGTAAAGACATGTCCTGTATCCCTGTTGCCGGGCATGTTTCAAATGTTCCAGCAAGGCTCTTGAATGCCATTCACCACCCATAAAGAGCACACAACTTGCAAGACCAGTATATTGGTCCAAGCGTTTTTGGAAATATTCAGATGTTAGCCTGGTGCCGCTGCCTTCCTTCCATAAATAAGGGGAGTGGCATCCCGCACAGTGCAAGGGGCAACCCGAGATGGAAAAGCAAAGACTGATCTCACCAGGTACTTCTTGGAGGACGACCTGAAAATCATAAAAGAACATAAACAGGGTGTTTGGTTTTGATCCTCCATAAAATTAAACTAAGGGGATTTTGAATGGGGGAAGGAGGTTGAAAGTTATAAAACAACTTATTAACAATAAAATGACCTTTTTATCATATATTAATATTTGAAAGTTGGGTAACAATGAAATTAGGGGATAAGACAATCAACATACTGTAAGGAAAAAGGTCTTATAATAGCCGAATGTCAATAAGGAACTTCCTATATGCCTAAGTTGGGTTACCTATCTAGAAGATCAAATGATATGGAACAAAACGACCAAGGTATTGAAGACGACGCTCAGGATCAATAGATTGAATGTCGTCAAGGGTCTTAATTGGGCCAATACTGCACCGTTGAACGCCATGCAGAGGATGGTTACAAAGAACAGTAAAGTCATTTGTATGGCGGTGTCCAGTGTCCCCATCAGTAATACCATTGCCGCCGCGGAACCTAGACAGCTTTGACCAATGATCGCAATGGTGGCATAGCCCATCTGGCCCTTTTTGAACTCAGTGAACCATTGATGATGGATTCTAGTGAAGACATTTGTGTGTTGCTCAGTTCCAGAAGGGGTCATCGGTGTTGTCTTTGAATTTTTCATGGGTATGGTGTTTTTCCAATAGGTGGAATTGGGAAGTGGTGGCCACTTGTTGGATATGGTTGAACAATTGGCGTTCCTCAAATCGGATATGTTGTTCCAAGGATTCTTCAATTTGAACCAACGTTTTGATGTCTGCCTGGGCTGAGCTGAACAACCGTGTCAATCTTCGATGGTCAGCAAGGGCTTTTTTGATCCACGGGTGGTCATTTCCGATTATGGGAAAGAGGTAAAGTTCCTCCATTTCGAAATGCGGTATCAGATAGGTTTTGTAAAACCAATCCGAGTATGTTTTGATCCGTTCAGGGGCCACTTTTTTGGATAGTCCCATTCGGATTTTCCAGCACAGGAGCAGGCCGTGATGGTGTTCACGGCTTATCTCCTGAAGGGCCTTGTGTCTTTTGATGGGAGCGTGGTCCAAGGCAATTTTAATTTTGGGACAGTTTGCTTTCCAGGGCTTCCGCTTTTGGAAAGAGAATGTTGTTCTCCAAATGGATATGGCGGTGTAGATCTCCCTCAAACTCCTGAAGTAGGGAGTAGGTGACCCTATAGGTATTACAGGCATCATCGGGCGGGGTGTAATCACTGCTCAATAAGGCGATTTTACGAAAGCGTTCCCCTTCGTTATCGTGCTCTTCCATCATCATTTGAATGGGATTTCGTACGGTACCGAAATGGGGCCGGTCCAACCTTTTCCCTTGGGTTGGCCCCTGTACCATTTTGCGGATATGGGGGAACAGTACCAACTCTTCCTTTTTCATGTGCTTGGCCAATTCCCCGGCCGAGGCGGCAAAGTGTTCGAAGATGCCATATAGTTCGGGATGTTTGGTCCCGTGGACATGACAGAGTTTATTGAGGTATTGCTTTAGGATGGGGATACGTTCCTCTACATAGCGGTGGTGTTTCTTTTCAATATAATCGATCAATAGGTCCAACGGCCATGTATTGAAATCGGGTAGGTCGCTTTGACTTTCTTTCCGGGCTTCACCCAATTCCTGCAACAGTACTTCGGAATCCAGGTTTTTGTGTGCTGCAACCTCTTGCAAGGTCCGGTTGCCCTTACAGCAAAAATCAATCTTGTGGTTCTTGAATACTTGGGCAGTTCGGTAGTCCTCGGCCACCAATTGGCCCACTGTTTTTTCCATCGTAGGGTTCATAAAAAGGGATTTACTGGTATATTCATTAATCGGACAAAATTGTCCTTTATTTGATCAAATTTTTTTTAGCGTTTTAAATAGGTCAGTCCCACTTCGAGTCCAGTGGCCAGTTCATATAGACTTGTGCTTTCCAACATATGCCTGAGGTCGGTCCGGATGGCTACAAACTTATCATGAAGGGGACAGGGTTTGTCCTCGTTGCACTCTTTGAGCCCAAGACCGCAGCCTACATATATCTGGTCCCCGTCGATAGCCTTGACGATCATATTCAATTTCAAGTTATCCATATCGGTACGTTCAATTTCAAAGCCCCCTGTAGGCCCCTTTACGGAATGGATAACTTTGTTTCTGGATAATTGTTGCAAAATCTTGGCGGTGAAGGCTATGGGAGAGTCGATTTCCTCGGCAATCTCATTGACACTGACACGTCTGCCTTCCAAGGATTGCAGGGCAATATAGACCGCTGCCCGAATTCCATATTCACAAGCTTTTGAAAACATCATATAAAACTATTTCAGTACAAAGATACGTTTTAAACTATTTCGGACAAAATT
>JAGQZL010000075.1 GCA_020434915.1 Allomuricauda sp.
AACCCCTAGTTTTATGAAGGATTTAAGGGTTTAATTTTATACTTTCATCCGATATGCAAAAGAACAAGAATTTTTCCAGAATCATCTCTGGAACCATGACGTGGGGAAGTTGGGGAAAGAAACTTTCCAAAAAAGAAATGATCGAGTTGATGCACCATAGCATCGAATGTGGAATGACCACTTTTGACCATGCCGACATCTATGGCAGCTACTCCACCGAAGCCGATTTTGGCAAGGCCTATGCCGAAAGTGGGGTAAAAAGGGAGGATATCCAGCTCATTTCCAAATGTGGCATCCAATTGACTAGGGGACGAGACAACAGAATCAACCATTATCAATACGATAAGGAATATATCATCTGGTCAGCGGAGCAAAGCCTGAAAAAACTGAATACCGATTACTTGGACCTTCTCTTGATGCACAGGCCAAGTCCGTTGATGGAACCTTTTGAAATGGCCGAAGCCCTCCAGCATTTGTTGAATAGTGGAAAGGTGAAACAAGTTGGGGTTTCCAACTTCACCCCCTCACAAGTGGCCATGCTGGAAAAGGCGATTCCCGTTTCAGGCAATCAGGTGGAATTTTCACTCACGCATGACCAACCCATGTACGATGGTACTTTTGACGATTGTATCGCCAATGTAAGATTGGCCATGGCATGGAGTCCACTCGGAATACTGTTCCGTGAAAACAATGAGCAAACCAAGCGCATCAAAAAAGCCATGAAACCTTTGATGGAAAAATATGCAGCAGATGAAAGTCAGTTGCTATTGGCCTGGATCTTGAAACACCCTGCAAAGATTCACCCAGTTATTGGCACAACGGACAAGAAAAGAATAAAACAATCCGCCCAAGCTGCGGAGATAGACCTGGAACTTCAAGATTGGTTTGCCCTTTTGGTAGCTGGCCAAGGACATGATGTTCCTTAAGATAGCATAGGAATGAGTAAGACAGTTTTGATTACAGGTGCCACAAGTGGCATAGGAAGGGCCACGGCAGAACTTTTTGCAAAGCAAGGATTCCGATTGATCCTCTGTGGACGCCGACAGGAACGTTTGGACGAGCTTAAGGATCAATTGGGAAAGCAGACCCAAGTTCTTACATTAAAATTCGATGTCCGAGATCGCGAAGCGGTTTTTTTGGCCATTGAATCGTTGCCCAAAGAGTTTTCCCAAATAGACATTCTAATCAACAATGCAGGAAACGCCCATGGTCTTGACCCCATTGACAAAGGTAGCCCTGATGATTGGGAAGCCATGTTGGACATCAATGTAAAAGGGCTCCTCTACATGTCCAAAGCAGTATTGCCACAAATGGTGGATCGTAAGTCCGGACATATCATCAATATTGGGTCTACCGCTGGTAAAGAAGTGTATCCCAACGGAAACGTGTATTGTGCCAGTAAACATGCTGTGGATGCCATTAACCAAGGTATGCGCATAGACCTCAATGCCTATGGAATTCGTGTTGGAGCCGTAAACCCTGGCTTGGTGGAAACAGAGTTTAGCGATGTCCGTTTCAAAGGGGATACGGAAAGAGCGACCAATGTTTACAAAGGGTTTCAACCTTTGAAGCCTGAGGATATTGCAGATATCATCCATTTTGTGGTAACGAGGCCTTATCACGTAAATATAGCGGACCTTGTGGTCATGCCCACGGCCCAGGCCAGTAGTACAATTGTCAAGAAGGACCTATGATCAACAAACGCCTTCTCGTAAAAAACTTATTGGCGCACAACGACGAAAACAGTTTTTACGACAAAAAGCGTTTTATATCCATTGGTGAAAAAGAGGGTAAGGCAAAGTTTCTAAAGCATGTCTGCGCCTTGGCCAACAGCAACCCTTTAAACAATTCCTTTATTGTTATTGGCGTGGAAGATGCCGACAACGAAATTGTGGGGGTTGATTTCTTTGATGACAGTAAAATCCAAAATTTGGTGAATGCCTATCTGGACAACCCTCCCATTATTTCTTATGAAAACATCCCGTTTCCGCATTTGCCCGAAGGAAAGGTGGTGGGGCTGGTCACCATAAGATCCAATGGTAAGGTATGTGCCCTTCGGAAGAACATCTGGAAATACTACGGAGGCTCCGTCTTTTTTAGGGAAGGTAGCATTAGCTTGCCCAAGGCCTACGGTATTGAGTTGAAAGATATCAATTCTGAAAAGGTGGCCACCATTGAGCAGCATGCCCGCAATAACATTGAACTTACCTTGGATGCTGTGATCAATTTTATGAACACCAGGCATCCCGATTTGACCAGCGACTATAAAGTTTTCAAGGAGCAATTTGTGGTGTGTTGGGCGGGCAACAAGAAAAAAATAAAGAACAAAACGTATTATTCCCGGGTAGACATTGAACTCATCAATGAACAAGTGAAACTTTTTTATTCCGCTTTGGATGAAATCACCATCAATTATGATGATGATTCCTTTAAGACGCTGGAATATGTGCAACTGGGATTGGGTTCGCAGCAGAGGTATTATCCGCTGGAGGAAATGGTCATTACTTTTTCAGAAAATGGAAAGTATACCATTAATAGCAAATTGGTTTTTTAGCCTCCCCAATATGACAAAAAGACCCTGTACCATGTCTACAACACCAATAATTCCCTTTTAAAAAAGTTGGAAAACAATATTCCTCTGAGCAAGCAGGAACATGTAGATGTAACCCACCTTCCGGCTACCTATCTCATTTGTTACCTCAATGGTTTTGAGGAGGCCAAGGAACAGATGGAACAGTCCAGGGGCATGCTAAAAAACTATGACCATAATGTGTACCAATCCTTGAAGGAATCCTTGAGAGTACTTAGGAAAGTAAGGTATAGTTAATCCTTTTTCAGCCAAATCATCTGGTAGGGAAGAAGTTCCAAAAGGCCGCTGTTGGCAATTAATTTGGTGTCTGAGACAAGATCTATGGGGTCTCCTTTGGTGAAATACCCCATTTTTTTTATCCAACTGGATTCAATGACCTGTGGATGTTCATCAAAATTGCAGAGCACCAATAACCCTTGCGGATGATTCCCCTTCTTCTCGAACACCAATATATGATCGTTGCCCGTATGGCATAAGGTTACACCATTATTGTCCGCAAATACAGGATTGTCCTTTCTAATTTGGATCAATCGTTGAAGCGTATGGAAAATTTTAGACTGGGGGAGTTCTCTGTCATCTAATTTTGAAATGGTTTCCCAATCTTGCATGGGGCGGTTTACCCATCTGCTATCGTCTTTTTTGGATGCATCATTTTTAAAAGAGTAATCGTTCAACGTGCCGATTTCATCACCGGCATAGATCAAAGGAATGCCACCGAAGGCCAAGGTAATGCCATGCAACATGATAATTTTGGCAATGGATTGATCGATTAGTTGTCGGTTCTTGGTGGCCAATCCTTTTTCCAATCCCAAAAGGGATGCTGCACTCCCAGTAATTCTGCCATCCCCTGTCTTGGGATTGTACATGAACATAAGCCCGGTTGCAGGGGACCAATCCAATCGCTGGCAATAATAATCCAAAAGAAATTTGCGGTGCATCCCAGGATTCCAACCCAATTCCTCTATCAATTGATTTTCGTAACCGAGGCCAATATCGTCATGACACCGAATGTAGTTGATCCATGTACAGTCCTTTGGTTTTTCAGGGACATGTAAAAGACTTTTATAGAGTAGGGTCGTTTTTTTGGTAGCGATGGAATTCCAGAGCAATGCCATCAATGAGGCATTATAGGCTACTTCACACTCGTTGCCACGTTTTTGGTCCTCCCCAAAATATTTAACGATATCTGTTGGGGCCACAATGGCCTCGGCCAATAAAATAACACCAGGTGCAACTACCTGAAGGCACATTCTGAACAGTGCGATCAAGTTGTGTGCTTCTGGGAGGTTTTGGGAAATGGTCCCTATTTTTTTCCAAAGGAACGCCAATGCGTCAAAGCGGACCACATCCACTCCCATATCGGATAGTTTTACCAAATTGGTAAGCATTTCCAGAAAAACTTGGGGATTGGTATAGTTCAAATCCCATTGATAGCTGTTGAAGACAGTCATTACCCATCTTTCCATTTCAGGGATATAGGTAAAGTTGCCCGGGGAGGTTTCAGGGAATACCTCTGGTAAGTTTTTTTCAAATTCAGTAGGGATGGTATTGTCCTCAAAGGTGTAATAATATCCTTGGTATTTTTTGTCGCCCTTCATGGCTTTTTTGGCCCACGAAAACTCATTGGAAGTATGGTTCACCACAAAATCCAACATAAGATAAATACCTTCTTTCCTGAATTCCTTGGTCAAGGCCAATAAATCTTCCTTGGTGCCGTATCTCTTGTCCACTTCCAGATAGCTGTTCACGGCATAACCCCCATCATTTTCCCCTTTTGGCCGAGTTGTGATGGGCATCAAGTGCAAAAAGTTGACACCAAGCTTTTTGAAATAGGGTATTTTTTCCCGAAGCCCGTTCAAATCTTGATTGAAGTGTTCCACGTACAACTGCATGCCCATGATTTTTTCGGACTGATACCAATTGGTGGATTGTACCCGTTGCAAATCCTGTTTCTTTAGTTCTCCGGGCCTGGACTCGAACAATTTGGGCAGGAGAGCCAATAGATTTTGAAAGTGGTCTTTGTGTTCGTTTTCGGGATAGAGGGAAAAGAACAACTCTTGGATTAGGGTAAGGTTGGTCGCCAATCGAAGGTTGAACAATTTCTCGGGATCTTTCTCCTTCAACTGGGAAGACACCAGTTTATGTAAATGAGCTTGGTTCATGCACTAGTAAAGTTGGTCTTTTGTGGGCAATGCCACAATGGCCCCGTAATTGGTGGTGGTGATGGCTCCCGCCTTGTTGGCAATGGCCACCATCTTTTCCAAAAGGGCAAAATCTTCAAAAACCGGGTCGTAATTGCCCAAATCCGAAATTTGATATAATAGGCACCCAATAAAGGCATCTCCTGCCCCGGTGGTATCCACAGGTCTAACGTTGATGCTGGGGATTAATTTTTTGGTTCCATGGGCACTCAGTAAGGTGCCTTCGCTGCCAAGGGTCACGGTTATGATTTTTGTGCCCACTTCATGGAGCACATCACAAGCTTCATGGATATCCTTTTTGCCGGAAAGCAATTGGGCCTCTTCCTTGCTGAACTTGCACAAATGGGATTTTTCAACAAAGGGCATGCACTTTTTAATGAAGGTTTCTTCGTCTTCCTTCCATAGATCTCCCCTAAAATTGGGATCAAAACTTATGAACATGTCCTTGGTGAGTCCATCAAAAAGATATTTGCCATAGGCTTTTTCCAAAGAACCACCCAAGAGTGCAGTGGCAGCTCCAAGATGCAATATGTTACCCTGTAGACTTTGTCTAAGGGTGGGGTCATACTTTAATTCCTTATCGGCGCCACGACTAAAAACGAAATCGCGCTCGCCATCATCAGCTATTGAAACAAAGGCAAGTGTGGTAAAGGTTTTGGACAATTGGGTAAGCGAAATGTCGACACCCTCCTTCTTCACGGTGTCCAACAAAAAACTTCCAAAGGGATCGTTGCCAACACACCCAATGAATATCCCTTTGCCTCCCAATTTGGCTATGGCGCAGGCAACATTGGCGGGTGCCCCTCCTGCTTTTTTGGTAAACTGGACCGCTTTGGAAAGATCGCTTCCCTGCCTTTCGGCCACAAAATCAATTAGTAATTCCCCAATGCAGTATACCCTTTTCATGTTCCTTGTAAATATTCTAAGGTACATAGAATTTTGTACCGTGACCAAAATGTGCCAAGGTTTTTTCAGTGGAGATTTAACATGTCCGTTGATAAACTTTCCCTTATTTTCTTAGCTGTGAGGGCATTTGTATGTAATATTGCCCAAAACTTTTTTATGCGAACACTTGTGGTCGGTGATATCCATTCTGGAGTAAGGGCATTGGAACAACTTTTGGATAAAGCCCGTGTAGCCCCTGAAGACCATATCATTTTTTTGGGGGATTATGTAGATGCTTGGAGCACCGCTGTGGAGACGGTCAATTTTTTGATCCAATTAAAGAAGGATTTCAACTGTACGTTTATACGGGGCAATCATGATGAACTGTGTAGGGAATGGTTGTTGACGCAGAGGGAGAATCCACAATGGTTGGCACATGGAGGTACTGCAACAAGGAATTCGTATTTAAAGGCGGACCCTGAAACATGGGAGCTGCATCTTCAATTTTATGCTGATTTAAAAAACTACTATCTGGCCGAGGATAATCGGTTGTACCTGCATGCTGGATATACCAATTTGAAAGGAATAGATTTCGAGTATTTTGAGCAATCATTCTATTGGGACAGGACCTTGTGGGAATTGGCGACTGCACTTCATCCTGATTTGAAACCTGCTGACGAAAAATTTCCGAAGAGGCTCACACACTACAAAGAAGTTTTTATAGGGCACACTCCCATTTCCAAGGTGAAACTAGTGGAGCCCCAGAATGCGGCCAATGTTTGGAACGTGGATACTGGAGCAGCTTTTAAAGGAGCCCTTACGATGATGAATGCCGAGACCAAGGAATTTTGGCAAAGCGAACCTGTTCATACTTTGTATCCAGGGGAACGGGGGAGAAATTAAAGAGGAATATTACAGAAAGACCGGTCGGTCTAACTAGTATTTGCCAGCACGGTGTTTTTCCTGCCATTCAGCCAATTGCTTCCAATGCCCTTCATAGGCCATTTTTGCTTGCATGGGCCATGATGCCGGGTCATGTAATCGGTACCGTTTACCTCCCGAATTGAGAACTTGTTGGCAGGTATCCGCTGAACTGTCCGCCAATTCTTTCCAGGTTTTGATGTTGAAATTATGGAACAGTCCTTCAATTTTGGGACCAATACCTTCCACGATCTTCAGGTCGTTTTCCTTGATTTTTTTTCCCATGGCCAGTTTTGCCGAATCTGCATCAAAAGTATGGGAAGGTTTCACATCAGCTTCTTTGAAAGTAGTGGTTCTTTCCTTGTTCAATTTTGGGGAGGCCAGTTGTTTTTGACAAGCATCCAAATCGGATTTTAGTTTGGCATTTTCAATTTCAAGGGCGTTCAGTTGAATGGCATTGTCGGGTACCGTGGGGACATCCGATTTTCCAAAAAAATAGCCCAATATTCCCGAGATTATGCCAACTAGGGCCAAAATAATCCAATACCAGATAGTTGTTCCTTCAAAGTCCATGGTGGTTGAGGTTTAATGCCTAAAAAACAGCCTATACAAAGTATTAAAAAAATCTTAAAATTTTGAATTTAACCTATGGAATTTCAGCGGATTGGAAGGATTTTGAAGAAATGTGCCAAAAGCCAAAACAGAAAAAGGTGGAAAACGACCCAATCATACACTTTTTAGGACCAGTTGTATGATACCGTTTACATTCTCCAAGGAAAAAAAGGAAATTGTACCCAAATATTAGGTAAAGAACCCTGTTTCTCCCGACGAAGTTCCGGCATTGGAACAGGGTTTAAAATTAAGTTTGAGTTAGTTAAGTTGGTTTTAAAGACTGCCCATTTAGAGTTCATCCTAAATGGGCGGCTTTTTTATAGGTCAAATTTGATGCCCTGGGCCAAAGGCAGTTCCGTAGTGTAGTTAATGGTGTTGGTCTGTCGACGCATGTACACCTTCCAAGCATCGGAACCACTTTCACGACCACCTCCGGTTTCTTTTTCGCCTCCGAAGGCACCCCCGATTTCTGCTCCTGAGGTACCAATGTTCACGTTGGCAATACCACAGTCACTTCCTGCTGCTGAAAGAAAACGTTCGGCCTCCCTTAAATTGTTGGTCATGATGGCCGAGGAGAGTCCTTGGACCACACCGTTTTGTTGGGCAATGGCATTTTCCACCCCACCGGAATATTTCAACAGGTACAATATGGGAGCAAAGGTCTCTTCCTGCACAATTTTGAATGAGTTGTCAGCTTCCACGATCGCAGGTTTTACATAGCAACCGGTTTCATAACCCTCGCCTTGTAAAACACCACCTTCCACCAAGATGTTGCCTCCTTCTTTTTTAGCCTCTTCCAAGGCATTGAGGTACATGTTTACGGCATCGGTGTCGATCAAAGGCCCAACATGGTTGGACTGATCCAACGGATTTCCAATTTTAATTTGATGGTAAGCAGTGGTAATGGCCTCCTTCACTTTATCGTAGATGGATTCGTGGATGATCAGCCTTCTGGTAGATGTACAACGTTGTCCGGCAGTCCCTACAGCTCCAAAAACAGCTCCGATCACTGTCATTTTAATGTCGGCATCCGGGGTAACAATAATGGCATTGTTCCCACCAAGTTCCAAAAGGGATTTGCCCAATCTGGAAGCAACGGCCTGTGCCACAATTTTCCCCATTCGAATAGATCCTGTAGCTGACACCAAGGGCACTCTTTTATCGTTGGTCATCAATTCACCAACCTTATAATCGCCATTGATAAGGCAGGAAATACCTTCAGGAAGGTTGTTCTTTCTTAAGATTTCTGCAATAATGTTTTGACAGGCAACCCCACAAAGTGGCACTTTTTCGGAAGGTTTCCATACACATACGTCACCACAAATCCATGCCAATGCCGTATTCCAAGACCAGACAGCCACTGGAAAGTTGAAGGCAGAAATGATGCCCACCACGCCAAGCGGATGGTACTGCTCGTACATACGGTGCCCCGGTCTTTCGGAGTGCATGGTTAGTCCGTGCAACTGACGGGAAAGGCCAACGGCAAAATCACAGATATCTATCATTTCCTGGACTTCTCCCAATCCTTCTTGGTAGGATTTTCCCATTTCGTAGGAAACCAATTTTCCAAGAGGCTCTTTGAGTTCGCGTAATCTTTCACCAAACTGTCTTACAATTTCTCCTCGCTGGGGTGCGGGGACCAATCGCCATTCCTTGAAGGCGGCAGTGGCGGTTTGCATTACTTTTTCATAGTCCTCTGGAGTAGTTGTTTTCACTTTTCCGATCAGGGTTCCATCAACAGGGGAATAGGAGGAAATTAATTCTCCCGACCCAAAATTTTCCGAACCTGTGGAGGTACCATCATTTATTTCTTGCAGCCCCAATTGTTTGAGGGCTTTGTCCATTCCAAAATCTGTGGCTACTATTGACATTTATAACTTTTTAAAGATGAATTGTTATATTTTCACAAAAATACGAATAATACTTCACAAGAAAATGATGATTTTCAAAGCATTTGATGGGCCAATAACAATGCAATTCCAAAGAGGGCTGGCAAGGCTTGAACGGTGAAAATTTTCTTGGAAGCGGTCATGGCCCCATAGATACCTGCAATGGCCACGCAACCTAAAAAGAACAGCGCCACATAGATTTGCCATTGGGAATCTTGGATCAAAAGAGACCAAATCAACCCTGCAGATAAAAAACCATTGTACAGTCCTTGGTTGGCCGCCAAGGTCTTGGTGGGTTCAAATAGTTCTTCGGGAAATTTTCGAAATACTTTTTTTGCCTTGGTGGTCCAAGCGAACATTTCCAACCATAAAAAGTACAGGTGGAGCAATGCCACAACGACTATGATGATTTTGGCTGCGATCAACATATCAATCTTCCTTTGCTATAAATCGTTCATCCACCGGCATTACGGTTCCACATTTTTCACAAGTACGTAATTCTTCAGAGCCATAAAAATGCTTAAAATGAGCCAGAAAATCCTTTTCAATATCGCGGAGGGTAAAATAGGCTTCGTAGAGTTTATGGTTGCAGTTATCGCAAAACCATAAAAGGCCGTCATCCACGTTCATGTCTTCGCGTTTGCGTTCCACCACCAGTCCAATGGAGCCTTCATGCCTAACGGGAGAATGTGGTACTTTGGCGGGGTGTAGATACATGTCCCCTGGGCCAAGTTTCATGGTCTTTTTTTGTCCGTCTTCCTGGATATGCACCTCAATGTTCCCTTCTAATTGGTAAAAGAGTTCCTCGGTCTCGTTATAGTGGTAGTCCTTGCGGGCATTAGGCCCGGCTACGATCATTACGATGTAATCACCTGATTTCTTATAGAGATTTCTGTTGCCCACCGGAGGTTTTAGGGTATCCCTATTTTCCTCTATCCATTGATTCAGGTTGAAAGGTGCCTGTACTGCCATGCTCAAAGATTTTACGAAAGGTAAAAAAAACCTTTGGGGCGGCATAGGGTTTAACAAAAAAGACCTGCCATTTGGCAGGTCTTCACACACTAAATATGTTTGGTTGATTATTCCACTTTTATGAAAATCTGGGTAAAATAGGGTCTGCCATCCTTGTCCAGTTGCACACTAAGGGTGGTATGTGTAAAGTCTCCCTCCATGGCTGTTTTATGGGATGTGCTGTTCAACCATGCTTCCACCGTTTTTTCTGCCGAAGTGTAATATCTGGCCACATTTTCAGAGATTCCAATGGCATGGGTCTCTTCTGCTATTTTGGAGGCACGGTCATTAAAATTATCGTGGCTCAGCGCATTTTTGGAAATCATATAGTCATTGTGTGCCTCGGCGTATTTATAGGAAGTGGCGCTATTTTCCAAAGCGAAGAGACCTATGGATGTTCTGTGGTCGTTTACCAACTTCACCAAAGCAGCTTCCATGGACACGGGATCTATGGTTACTTTTTCGTTGCCAAGGTTGGCTTCTGCATATTCCTGTTCTTCTTCTTGGGGGGATGATGTACTACATTCAACTAGGGCAAAAGCCAGTAGTATGACCAAAAAAGAGCCATATAATCTTTTCATTTTCGGGGTGTTTTTCGGGAGTGTTCTAAGCTCCCTAGTGTTCTGGTGACCAATGTAATGGACACTCTGGGTAAATCCATAAAATATCCACAGAAGGACAGATTCTTACGTTGAACGGCAACATTGTGAAAACGGGAGTGCTTTTTGTCGGATCGGAAGACAATTTCAGCGAAAAACCAAAATGGGTCAAATCACCTCTGGCTGGACCTCAATTTGGTCTTCAGGATCATTTTCTTCATCTTCCAAAACCAAAGAAAAGACAAGGGCACCGATTTCTTTGATAGGCTCATAAAAAACGGATTCTTGTTTGGTTTCTTCGTTGATGATGTCAAAGGAAGAGGTAAGCCGTTCAAAGAAAATAAGAAGGGCACCCAATATAACGGCCACCTTCAACATGCCGAAAATGCCCCCAGTCACTTTGTTCAAAAGTCCCAACATGGCAAAATCGGCAATCTTGGTCAAGAACTTGCCTGCTAGGTTCACCACAATGATGATGGCAAAAAAAGTGATCAAAAAGGCTGCTATTTTAAGGTATTGCTCGCTCCAGTCAAACCGTTCTGCAAGATACTCCCCGGTGATGTACGAAAAATGGATGGCCCCATAGATTCCGGCAATCAAAGCCACCAAAGAGGCCACCTCCACAAAAAGCCCATTCTTGAGCCCTTTATACAGGCCCCAGACCAACAAAATTCCAATAAAAAAATCAAAAAAGCTCATAAGGAGGTTTTAACAAATATAGAATATTGATTTGTACCTTTGG
>JAGQZL010000076.1 GCA_020434915.1 Allomuricauda sp.
TCCTAATTTGGCTTTTAGAAACCCAAAAAACAAAAAAATGAAAACAAATGTATTATCATTCAAAGTATTCATATCCATGGCATTGTCCTCGGTCTTGGTAGCCTCCTGTTCACCGGAAGATGGGGCAGACGGAGCAGTTGGCCCACAAGGTCCCCAGGGGGAACAAGGTGTTGCCGGCCCTCAAGGTGAGCAAGGAGACCAAGGCGAGCAAGGAGAACCCGGAACGGCCAATGTGATATACTCTGATTGGGTAAATACCGAGTTAGGTGACAATATTCTAAGCACTTCGGCTTCCTTTACCATTGACGCTCCTGAAATCGATGCAGACATGTTGAACTTTGGTACTATCTTGGTTTACGCCAGACGAATCGATGGTGTGATCGGCAACATTGTCTATCAACTTCCCATTGTGTTCGGGGCTGCCAGACAACAATCCTATTATTTTAGGGCACAAAGTGATGAAATCATCATTTCTGTGGTAGGCAATGAAGAAGGCGAAAATGTTGGTGACGGCACCTTTTTGGAACAATACCGATATGTTCTTATTCCCGGCGGAGTTTCTACTTCCGGAAAATCAGCTTCGGAGATGGACTTCACCAAAATGAGCTACGATGAGTTGATTGCATATTTCAACATTCCCGAGTAAATCCGAAAACCCCAGTATTTACAACTGGGGTTTTTTATCCTCTTTATTATGAAAAAGCTAATATACACTCTATTGGCCTTGTTGCCATTAATCACAATGTCCCAAGAGAAAAACACCACCATCAAAGTTAGTGCAAGGGCCATCCACATGGATACTTCACCTACCTACAAAGCAACCGTGTCATTAAGCCCAGCATATTATAGCTATGGAGCGGATGGTATGGATTTGGAACAATTAAAATCCCACTACAAAAAAGCATTGGAATCCAAAGGTATTGGATGGGGGGAAATTAAAGAGACTCCCTACGAATTTGGTTTTGAGACCATGGGTTATGATAAGGAGGGTGCCGTTTACGAATACACGACAACATCCACCGAAAAAATGCGGACTTTTTTGGGTATAAAATCCCTGGGGCTTCAACGCTTGAACGCCTTAGCCATTTTGGAAATAGACCCAGAAGAAGCAAAGGCATTGTACAAAACCGCCCTAGAAGATGCACATAAAAAAGCGTCCTTAATTGCTTCTAGCCTTGGTAAGGAGTTGGGCGATGTACTTATTGTGGAGGACAGCCAATACACGGGTAAACATGTAGAAACTTCCATTTACTACGACCGCCCAGTCGGGGAATATCTCTATTCGATGCAAGTCATCTTTTCAACCAAATAATACGATCATGCAGCCATTTGCAACGATAATTTATTCGAAACCCATCAAAACAGGCCTACTCATGTGGTCTGTTCTGGTATTGTTGCTCTCATGTTCCAAAGATTCGGGAGATGATGGTGCCCATGATCCAAAAATGGCCTATTTCCCCAAAACCCTTTCCTTGTCCTACAGCTCCGGTCAAACTGTTCACTATCAATTTTCATACAATTCAAAAAATGAGTTGACCCGAATGGAAATTGAAAGAAACTCCTTGGACGAAACCACTCAACTTATCTCCAATTTCAACTATACCGAAGCAGGGTTGCTGTTAAACGTACTATCGGAAAACGGGCAGGGCAGCGCACAATACAATACCAGTTTCGAATATAATGCCGAAGGTACGATTACCGGTGTAGGCTTTACGACCGATGGTACCGATCATAGTTTATCTATCTCCTATTCCGGACCTGAAACCAACCGGTACCTCGTTGAGGGCGACTTGGCAAACCTGCCCACCGAATGGAGTTTTGATCCCGATGGACAATTGGTAAAAATTGCCCTTGCGGGAAATAATTATGCCCTTCAGTTTTCGGAAAGCGACGAAGGTGTTTTCCAATACCTGAAACCGCAGAATGCCCTTGTAATTTGGCATGGCCTCATGTTTTATCTGTCGCCTTTTGAACTGTTCTTCTTTAGTCGGCACGACATCGCCTTGATACAAACGGAAGACCCCAATTTTATCTTTCAAAACAAGGTATGGGACGGGGACGGAAACCTAGTATCGTTTCAAGTAAGACCAAATGTTCCCTTTGGAGAAATCATCAACTATAATGTGGAGTATGAAGCAAAGAATCTTTAAAAACCGTATGAAAAAATATTTAGCTCTGGGCTTTAGTTTGCTGATTTTGCTTTCCTGTAGCAAGGACGATGATTCACCATCCGTTGACTTCAACTATGCTTCCGAAATTTTTGAGGTGGCCTTTCGTTCACAGGGAACCATTCCCCAGCCCTCCATGGAGTGGCCACAGGAAACCGGGACTTTCTCATTGAAAAATTCCATCGAGGGATTGGAAATTGACGAAAATACCGGGGCCATATCCATAGAAAGAAACTTACAAGTGGGGGATCACGAGGTAACGGTCATCGCTCAAAGCGGAAGTCAAAGCTGGGAAACCACCCTATTGGTGACCAGTGTACTGAAATACTCTTTTTGGGTAGGGGGAAGGAACAATGACCCCGATTCCGATGAGGTGGAATACAACTCAATCCTACAGCTGTATGCTGATGGCACGCTGGATATTGAACTCATCGACGAAATGGGTTCGGAAGGTGTTGGGGTTTGGTCCATAGATGGCAATGTCATTCAAATGCATCTGTGCCTTTATTGCAGTGATATGGATCCACAGGATATTCCGCAATATGATGAACATTCCTATTTTGAAGGTACCCTGGAGAACGACATTATGGATGCAACAATTACCGGGGAATGGTATGTGGTCCGTTTTGACCCCGATTCTGCCACCCAACGCGGTAATTTTGCTTTCGAGTGGGATTAATATGCCCCCATTCCTACCTTAAAAAGGCTCTGTACAGAGCCTTTTTTGTTTTTCACAAATCAAAATCTTTCCTTTTTCCTTATAAAGATTCTAAATAAGGTCCCTACAGCTTCTTATTGTTTGTTAAAAACTCGACCGTACCTTAAATTTGTTGAAAAACTAACTTCTAATGAGTTTGATAAAATCTTCACTGGCCCGGAAATTTGTGATGGCACTTTCGGGTCTTTTTTTGGTCATATTCCTGCTGTTGCATGTGACCATCAATTTAGCTTCGGTGTTCTCTCCCGATTTTTTTAACGAGGCCTCACATTTTATGGGCTACAACCCATTGGTCCAGTTTCTAATGCAACCCATTCTGATCATTGGTGTGATCGTGCATTTTGTAATGGGTTTTGTTCTTGAAATCCAGAACAAAAAAGCCAGGGGCATTGGTTACGTAAAGTACAAGGGAAGTGCCAATGCACCTTGGGTATCCAGAAACATGATTTATTCCGGATTGGTGATCCTTGCCTTTTTAGCACTTCACTTCTATGATTTTTGGGTTCATGAAATGGCCTACAAATATGTGGAAGCCAATCCAGAAGACCCTACACGTTACTACACGGAAACTGTTGAAAAGTTCGCGCCTTTCTGGAGAACCATTCTTTATGTTGTGTCTTTTGTGCTGCTAGGCTTGCACCTATGGCACGGATTCGCATCTTCGTTCCAATCCATGGGTATCAACAACAAGTATACCCCGAACATTAAAAGATGCGCCAAAACTTTTGCGGTAGTGGTACCATTGGCTTTTGCCTTTATCGCCATTTACCATCATCTTAACCCAATAACACATTAATTATGGGCATATTGGATTCTAAAATTCCAGCTGGGCCGTTGGCCGACAAATGGACCAAGCATAAAAACGATATCAACCTTGTAAACCCTGCCAACAAAAGGAACATCGACATCATCGTCGTAGGAACCGGATTGGCTGGTGGGGCGGCTGCCGCAACCTTGGCGGAACTGGGTTACAACGTAAAGACCTTCTGCTACCAAGATTCCCCACGTAGGGCACACTCCATTGCTGCCCAAGGGGGTATCAACGCAGCTAAAAACTATCAAGGGGATGGTGACAGTAACTATCGCCTTTTCTACGATACCATCAAAGGGGGCGATTACCGCTCCCGTGAAGCCAACGTGTACCGTTTGGCCGAGGTATCCGGAAACATCATCGACCAATGTGTGGCACAAGGGGTCCCCTTTGCCCGTGAATATGGAGGTATGTTGGACAACCGCTCCTTTGGAGGGGTGTTGGTCTCCCGTACCTTTTACGCAAAAGGACAGACCGGACAGCAATTGTTGCTGGGTGCCTACGCTGCCATGAACCGTCAAATCAATCGAGGGAAGATCCAATCCTATACCCGTCATGAGATGATGGATTTGGTTTTGGTGGATGGTAAAGCTCGAGGAATCATTGCCCGTGACTTGGTCAGTGGTGAAATTGAAAGACATAGTGCCCATGCCGTGGTCTTGGCCACTGGAGGGTACGGAAACGTGTTCTTCCTCTCTACCAACGCTATGGGAAGTAACGTGATGGCCGCATGGAGGGCACACCGAAAAGGCGCCTTCTTCGCCAATCCATGTTTTACACAGATCCACCCAACATGTATTCCGGTTTCCGGGGACCATCAATCCAAATTGACCTTGATGTCCGAATCGCTCCGTAACGACGGACGTATTTGGGTGCCCAAGAAAATGGAAGATGCCGTGGCCATTCGCGAAGGGAAATTGAAACCCACGCAGATTGCCGAGGAAGACCGTGATTACTATTTGGAAAGAAGATATCCTGCTTTTGGTAACCTAGTGCCTCGTGATGTGGCATCCAGGGCCGCCAAAGAGCGTTGCGATGCCGGTTTCGGTGTAAACAAGACCGGAGAGGCCGTGTATTTGGATTTTGCTTCTGCCATCAAACGATATGGAAAGGAAAAAGCGCTGACCTCTGGTATCAAAAATCCGGATGAAGCTACTATCATCAAATTAGGTGAAGAAGTTATCGAAGCCAAATATGGTAACCTGTTCCAGATGTATGAAAAAATTGTGGACCAGAATCCATACAAAACCCCAATGATGATCTATCCTGCGGTGCACTATACCATGGGTGGACTTTGGGTTGATTATAACCTTCAGACCACCATTCCGGGTTGTTACTGTGCCGGTGAAGCCAACTTTAGCGATCACGGAGCCAACCGATTGGGAGCTTCTGCCTTGATGCAAGGGTTGGCGGATGGTTATTTTGTACTACCCTATACTATTGGCGACTATCTTTCCAGTGATATCAGAACCGGAAAAATTCCAACGGATTCCAAGGAATTTGAAGAAGCTGAAAAGCAAGTTCGCGATAGAATGGAAAAATTGATGTCCGGTACCGGTATCCATTCCGTGGATTACTACCATAAGAAATTGGGTAAGATCATGTGGAACAAGTGTGGTATGGCCCGTAACGCCCAAGGACTTGAGGAAGCCGTGAAAGAGATTGCCGATTTGCGCAAGGATTTCTGGGAAAACGTAAAAGTTACCGGAACCATGGATTCCAAAAACCAGGAATTGGAAAAAGCAGGAAGAGTAGCCGATTTCTTGGAATTGGGTGAGCTTTTCGCCAAGGATGCCCTACACAGAAACGAATCCTGTGGAGGTCACTTCCGCGAAGAGTACCAAACCGAAGAGGGTGAGGCACTCCGTGACGACAAAAACTTTAAATATGTGGCTGCTTGGGAATATGCAGGCGAGCCCAAAGATGCCAAATTGCACAAAGAGGATTTGGTATACGAAAACATTGAACTAAAGACACGATCCTACAAATAAGAAGCTATGAAATTATATCTAAAAATATGGCGTCAAAAAGACGCATCCTCACCAGGAAAAATAGTTGATTATACCCTAGATGGGGTTGAAGGGGATATGTCTTTCTTGGAAATGTTGGATATCCTGAACGAGGAATTAGTGTCCAAAGGAGAAGAGCCTGTCGAATTTGATCATGACTGTAGGGAAGGCATTTGCGGTACCTGTTCGTTGCAGATCAATGGAGAGCCCCATGGTCCAGACCGATTGGTGACTACTTGCCAACTGCACATGCGTAAGTTCAACGATGGGGACACCATTGTCATTGAGCCGTTCAGGGCGAAAGCGTTCCCAGTGATCAAGGATTTGATAGTTGACCGTAGTGCCTTTGAAAGAATTCAACAAGCTGGTGGTTATATTTCCGTGAACACTTCCGGAAATACAGTGGATGCCAACTGTATCCCAATCAACAAACATGCGGCCGATGAAGCCATGGATGCCGCTACCTGTATTGGTTGTGGGGCCTGTGTGGCCGCTTGTAAAAATGCCAGTGCCATGCTGTTTACCTCGGCCAAAGTTTCCCAATTTGCTTTGTTGCCACAGGGACGTGTGGAAGCTGTGGAGCGTGTACAGAACATGGTCCGCCAAATGGATTTGGAAGGTTTTGGAAACTGCACCAATACGGGAGCCTGTGAAGTGGAATGCCCTAAAGGTATTTCCTTGACCAATATTGCCCGCATGAACCGAGAGTATCTATCCGCATCGATAAAGGGATAAGGCTTGATAAATGAAATCTAAGAGCCCGAGTTCAATTGAACTCGGGCTTTTTTATTGCTTCAATATTTTAATGACCTTTGCTTTGTCATCCCAAATGACAATTTTTCCCATACTACTCGAGGTTACAATATATTTCCCATCCGGGCTCCAGTCCACTCCCCACAAATAATCCTCCGTTGATTTGGATTCATCCAATAATTTGGCTTCTTCGGACCATATCCGTAATGCATCACTTGCAGTGGCCAACTTTGTCCCGTTTGGGTCCCATCTTATGTTTCTATATTCGCCCATGCTTCTATTGATTTCATGGAGCTTTTTACCATCCAGATCCCAAAACTGCAGCCGTTTGTCATCCCCTTTCTCAAAATCGCCATAATCCCCAACCGCAAAAAACTTTCCAGATCTATGCCATTCCACACACAATAAAAAGGTTTCCTTGGTTCTTGGCTTGAATGTTCTTAGGGTGTCGCCATATTGGTTATAAATCCCTATTTGGCTCCCAACGGTCACCATTATATTTTTGTTTGGATGCCAATCCAAATCGGCCACTCCTTTTGGGTCTCCTATAAACCTGCTCACAAGAGCACCTTCAATGGTGTAAATAGATACCGCATCGTCAAGCTCAGAAACTGCAAGAAGATCTCCTGTGTGGTTCCAATCCAAGGCCCTAAAACCGGATTCCAATCCTTTAAGCCCGGTCCATGTCTCACTGTCCATATCAAGTATCCTTGCCTTTATGGTCCTACTCTGTGTTATAATGGCCAGCTTGCTTTGGGTAGGATGCCACTTTACCCTGCTTAGCTGTACATCTTTGACCGGAAAGGTTTTGATCAAGGCAAAAGTCCTGCCATCAAACAGTTTTAATTCATCTTGGTCCCCTCCAGCTGCAATATATTTTCCATCAGGGCTCCAAGCCACGGTCCACAATGTTTTATGTTCCTCTTGCTGTTGACTTGAGGCACAGGACATCAAAAGACTTATCAAAAGGAAGATACCCCACTTCATCATTCTTGGTGTTCTCATTGTGCAACCACCTTTACTTCAAACTCAATAGCATCGGAAATGATATCATCCTTCAGGCTTCCGACCAATCCTTTGGCCTCATAATTGACTCCCCATCGGGTCCTGTCAATAATGAATTTTGATTCCAGCACAATGCCTCCATGTTGCTTTTCAACAGTAGCTTGAAACTTTATTGATCTTGCAATTCCCTTTATGGTCAAAATTGCATCAATGTCCAAATGGCCATTATCCAAATATCGTACCGTTGTCATCTCCAAAGCAGCCGTTGGATACTTTTCAATATCAAAAAAATCATGCCCCTTCAGATGGTCTACCAATGTCTCATTATATTTTCCGTCGGTGTTCATGATGGTTCCCATGTCCACCTCAAATTTTCCATCGGTAACCGAATCGTTTTGCATAGAGATTTCTCCGTTTTGGAATTTGACGGTTCCAAAATGTTCATTGAATCTAAAAAGGTTGGAGCCCCTCCACCCGATTACACTTTTTGCCGTGTCAATTTTTGTAGTACCTTGTCCATGTGCCAAAGCAATGCAACAGAGGCTCAGCATTAAGAAGATGTTTTTTTTCATTGTTTTGTTTTGGACAAAGCTAGAATTGTAGTACTCTGGAACCGTGAAACAAATGTAAATGAAGTGCAAAAAAATGCAACTTTTTAAACCCAAAGGCCGTCTGTGGACGAAAGTAATCGCCTTTTTGTATGGTGGCACTTTTTTGTTGATGCTTGCCTTTTCGTTCAGCAGTTTTTCCCCTAATGATGATGAAAAAACCTTCTCAAGTCTAGCAAAAATTGGACTGAGAAATGCAGGGAACACTTTGTTATTGCAAAACAATGATTCTACTTCCTTGGTGTTGCCCGTGGTTGAATTGGAGAAGAATAATTTCCGGTTATCTTTTGAGAAAGAATTGGTCATAGTTCCTGACAGTCTGGTATCTGCAATCCATAAGAACTTTATGGCCTTGGGGCTCCCCAACGAATACCTTGTAGAGGTAATGCTTTGCGATAGCAAAAAAGTGTCCTACAGCTACTCCATATCCAATAATGAGGAAAAAAACATTATCCCCTGTCTAGGACGGAATCTACCGCTGGATTGTTATACCATAAATGTGCTTATCAACAGAGATTCCCTGCTGTTGGGAATCAGTCTTGGGCTATTTTTGTATGCGTGGCTTATTTTGGGCGCATTTGCCATGTTACTGTTCTATTATAGCAAGATAAGCCGTACTTCAGAATCACAGGATACCTTAGCATACGCCACTATTGGGGATTATAGGTTTTACAGAGAGCAAAATAAACTGGAGAAAAATGGAAAGAACGTTCAGCTCACTTCCAAAGAGTCCGAGTTGCTCCAAATATTCTGCGATAATCAAAACCATGTGGTGAAGCGTGATCTTCTTATCAAAAAAGTTTGGGAAGATAAGGGGGTTTTTGTGGATAGAAGTTTGGATACGTTTATTTCAAAGCTCAGAAAGAAGTTCAAGGACGACAACCGTATAAACCTTCTGAATGTCCATGGAGTAGGTTATAAGCTTGAAATTGTAAAAAAATCACGCAGATAACCTACAACTATGCCCAAAAAGTATCCGGAAGAACGTATCAAGGTCCCCCGTTTCAGGGAAGAGGATGGATTCTATACCACACCGGAACGTTCCAAGATCATGGGGAAGATACGCGGCAAGAACACTAAGCCCGAACTGGCCTTTAGAAAGGCATTATGGGACGCCGGGTATCGTTATCGTATCGACTACAAAAAACTTATTGGGAAGCCGGACATCGCCCTAAAAAAATATAGGACGGTGATTTTTATTGATGGGGAATTCTGGCATGGGTATAATTGGGAAGAGCGTAAAGACAAAATCAAGACCAACCGTGAATTCTGGATTGCAAAAATAGAACGCAACATACAACGGGACCAAGAAGTGAACGAGGCACTATATGAAATGGGCTATACAGTATTCCGATATTGGGAAACGGATGTGAAAAAGAACTTATCAATGTGCCTTGGAGAGGTCCTCACTCACTTGAAAGAGGTCAGAGCTGCTTTTTCACAATCCTAAAGACCTGGAGTATTTCATCCAACGGCATTTCAAAATCCTGAAATTCCGGGGATGTATTCAAATTGTGGCACTGCAAGGATTTGGTCTGTTTGTTATACCCTGTAAGTTGTTTACAGATAATCCGATCCCCACAGACCAATACATAGGGTAGGCCCCAATAAGTTTCATTGTTCCGGGTCAGACTTTCCTTTCTAATTTCCAAGCCAAGGACAAATGCTTTGTTGGGTATGGCATCCTGTCCTTCATTATTCATGGAATCGCCGGAGACCTCAAAGACACGGTGGGGTTCCTCAGAAACAGAATCAACAATGAACCCCGCTTGAAATGGGTTTTTCACCACTTCCTCCTTCACATTTTCAATGTATTTTTTCTGCCACTCCACCAAAACCAAGGGAGCCATGACTAGATACTTGCCATAATCCAAAGGATAGAACACACTATTATGACGAATAAAGGGTTGTTTCTTGGTATAGGCCTCTCCCATATCATTCACCTCATGCATGTACATCTCTGCAATGGTCATATCGAAGAACTCGGCAATCTTCGTTAAATTTTTAATGGGAATATTGGCGTCCTTACGTTCGTAAAGCTGTATGGTACGCAGGCTAACGCCAATTTCTTTGCCCAATTCTGATTGGCTTATGTTTTTTTTCCGCCTTAACTGCTTGATTATATACATTTATTTTCTATATTGTGTAATATTGTTACGCAATATGCACTAGCCGCAGCAAATTATCTGCTTTTCTGTAATTGGGTTACAGGCCAAATATAGAAAATAGGATTTGACCCCATCATATTATTCATCCACAAAAGAATTTATAATGGGTTCCATCAAAGATTTAGGACTGATCATTAAATGGGAGGCAATCTTTAGCGAAGAAGACTTCGGTAGACCAATCAGTGAGCGCCTTTCTGAAGTGTTGCGTAGAAACGTTTCCAAAAATGACATGGCCAATGTTGCCATCCAGGGCAATGTAAGTTTTTCAACTATCCGGGACGTAGTGTATCGGTCCAACAGCCTGACCAAGATCAACGCCTTTGCCATTGCACTATTGCTCCATGCCGCTTTTGAAAATTCGATAGCCTATAAGCTTCGTGCCGAAGGGGACATCATGTTTTTAAGCAAATTATTGGAGGTCTAAACGCATCAGCCAATCGGTTTGCTTGTCCGTTCCAATATAGTAGGGATGCTCCCCAAACTTTTGGAACCCATACCTTTGGTAAAACCGTATGGCATTTGGATTGTGCTCCCATACACCCAGCCAGATATAGGTCTTGTCCATATTTCTGGCTAAAATCGCAATTTGGTCCAGCATCCATGCACCAATCTGTTTGCCCTGATGCTCCGCCAACACATAAATTCGTTCCAGTTCCAAGGCATTGGTATCATGAACATCGGTCTGTGCAGCACCCATGTTCAATTTGAAATAACCCACCATAGTCTCGTCCTCAAACACAAAGTGGAACAAACAATTGGGATTTTGCAATTCTGTGGCCAACTGTTCAGGCGCAAATGCCTTTTGCAGATATGCCTTAAAGTCTTCTGGATCGTTGTCCTTTTCAAAGGCCTCAGAAAATGTTTCTCGTGAAATTTGGACCAAGGTATCCAGGTCTGCAGGGGTACACTTTCTAAAAGTAAGGGACATTTAGGGTTGTTTTGCTTAAATGTATCGCAAAAAAAAGAGCCGAACAATGTTGTTGGCTCCAAAATTTTCAGGGGGATGGGTCTATCGTTTAAAGCATGAAAAGCTTTTTGATCAGTAGCATAAATCCTGTGAAAAAGTCATTTCTGTAAACTTGTACATTTTCGTCCATTGTGTTATTAGATTTGAGGGCCATGGTTGTTCGGTTTTAGGTGTTAATTTGGGTGAAAAATTCGATATAACCAAATATAAATCCGATAAACGGCA
>JAGQZL010000077.1 GCA_020434915.1 Allomuricauda sp.
AAAGGGTATACAATGGGCAAAAACTAATAAAGCTTGTCAAGACAAAGATTGCGGCCAAAGCCAGCAATACATATGCCAGTGTTCCTGTAATCACATTAAAATAATACAATGCCACTACTACCAGTGCAAGGATGATTCTGATTGCGCGGTCTGCACCGCCCATGTTTTTTTTCATAATGCTTTGTTTATGATTCCTATACAAGTTACCAAAAATTGCATCACCTCACCTTCAACATCATTTTTATGAACATCAGAACATGTACCAAAAGTAGACAACTGTCGCAAACCATATAGTAACCTTGGTTACAGAGGCGCTTTTATTTTTGTGGTATTTTTAATTTTACTGTCTAGGTAAGGGTTTCTTATGCCTGAACGACTGAACCTTGATGACTATGCAAGATTATTTTGATGCTTTTGTGAATGGTTTTATGGGCACCGTAAACTGGACCTGGAAGTCCATTTTGTTTGAAGTGCCTTGGTACAACAACTACTTTTGGGGATTGATCGTCATTTCCCTTTTGGTTTGGGGACTGGAAATCCTGTTCCCTTGGCGAAAGGAACAATCCATTTTTAGAAAGGATTTTTGGCTGGACGGATTTTACATGTTCTTCAACTTCTTCATTTTTGCCATTGTGATCAGTGGGGTGTATAAGATGTTGGGCATCTTGTTCAGTGATTTGGGGGTTACCTCCAAAACCCTGTCCATTGTGGATATAGCCCATTGGCCCCAATGGGTTCAATTGGTGGTCTTTTTTATTGTGTTGGATTTTGTACAGTGGTTTACCCATGTGCTTTTACACAAATATCCTGCACTCTGGGAATTTCATAAAGTGCACCACAGTGTAAAGGAAATGGGATTTGCAGCTCATTTGCGGTATCATTGGATGGAAAACATCCTTTATAAACCTTTAAAGACTTTGGGGGTGATGGTGCTCGGGGGTTTTGAACCCGAACAGGCCTATATTGTCCATTTTGCCGCCATTGCCATTGGGCATTTCAACCATTCCAACATAAAATTGACCTATGGCCCATTGAAATATGTCCTGAACAACCCTGTCATGCATCTCTACCATCATGCCTACACCATTCCCGAAGGTTCGTATGGCGTGAATTTTGGAATCAGTTTGAGTGTCTGGGATTATATCTTCAAGACTAACTATATCCCGGAAGACAGTGGCAAAATTGAATTGGGTTTTCCTGGCGACGAAAAATTACCAAAAGGATTTTGGGGACAATTGGTTTATGGATTCAAAAAACCAAAAAAATAAGCTGTCTTAGTTTGAATCTGCCGGTGCATCAAAAACGATGCTCCAGATGCCCCTTACCTCATCAACATCATACCCTGTGGCCTTATCGTCCGGGTATAGTTGGGACAAGTGCTGCACAACTTGCGGCTGAATGGTTTTGCCAGGCGTTCCATGGCAATTCAAACACATACTGTTGGTAACAATGGGATAGTAGAAATATACCTTTCCGTCTTCCTCCGTTAAGATAGGCTCAATGGAACCTCCTGCGGCCACTTGATCTTTAAAGGTTTCAATATGTGCCAACTCAGTGGTATTGGCTGCATTTTCGGGGTTACGGGGCTTGTCGGACACCCTTTTGATTCGAGCGTTGAAGTTTGTGGACATACTATCGGTGAGCGGATAAGCCTGTTCATTACAAAAAACAACAGCTTCTTCCACTCCTTTGTTTTGGATGGTTCCCATAAGGTTCTTGCCCAACACTTTTTTGGTTTCCAAGGCATATTTCATCCCCATCTCCTTGGGAATCTGTTTTACCGGTACAGCTTCGGGTTTCTTACCTCTGTTGTACAAGGAGTCACCCCTTCTGTCCATCCAGTGTTCCCTGAACCAATCCGGTTCGTCTATTTGAAAGTCGTACAGGTACTCGGCAATCTTTCTGACCTCATCTTCGGGGAATTGTTGCGTTGGCATAATCCCGAATCTGCGCACGGCCCCTCTCATCTTACTATTATCTTCTGAAGGGGATTTCACAAATTCCATGATGGCCGCCACGAAAGATTCCCTATCCTGATAGGCATCCAGATAATGGGCTTTCACGGCTACCATAGGTGGGCCAATTCGTTGGTCGTGTTCCCCAACAGAAGGATTATGGCATAGGTAACATTTGGTTTCCATCAATTTTTTGCCCTCTTCGGATGAAGTGGCCAATTGGGCAACTGGCCCGGGTTCACCTTCCGATGTTTTGGGGCCCTGCTTGCAGGAAAACATCAACAAAACAACCAATAAAGAGATGGAAAACTGTTTCATCAAAGTCCTAATTTGCCATTGGCACAACTCACAAAAGATTTTGCTTTTTGGACCAGGCCGTTGTCCTCGTCGATGGTTGGGTAGCCCAATTGCCTCAGGGCTTCTTTAACTAAGGAAGCATCATCGGCGCCTTGATGAACAAAGCTAACCGATGAGCTATCCTTCTCCACAATCACATCTTGTATACCGTTCATTTCCGACAATTTGTTGGAAATGGTTCTTGCACATCCACCACATTTAAGGTTTTGTACTTGAAGTGTTGTTTTCATTTTGTTTTTTCGATCAATTAATACGTCCAGATTCTATAACCTCCACGAAGGTCATACACCTCTTTGAAACCCAAGTCAACCAATTTCCTGGCGGCCTTTTGGCTGCGGTTGCCTGATTGACAATAGATGTATAGTGGTTTATCCTTTTTCAACCTGGAAAAAGCGGCTTCAAAGGCTGAACCTTGAAAAAAATCGATATTGTTTGCTCCTTTTATATGGCCGGCCATAAACTCTCCTCGGGTCCTCACATCCACCAATTGCACCTTTCCCTTGGAAATGGCCTTTTTATAATCTTCCCTGTCCAAAATCTGTACTTCCTCTGGAAGTGTCTGTCCTTTGAACAAAAAGCTTAGTAGCGACATAAATTCTTCTGTTAATTATGGGATAAAAATACCTCGGATCATAACGATCGTCAGTAACGATGGTTACACAAGGACATTTACTTTAAAAACTTTTTAATTTCTGACCCAATCGTTGTAGCCTCCTGAATAGTCGTAGATTTTTGTAAATCCTTTGTCCCTTAAAATTTTGGCGGCATAGGCACTCCTTGAACCCACCAAACAATAGAGGTAAACCGGTTGGTCCTTGTCCAAGGTCTCTATCTGTTTCATAAAGGCATTCCGATTGCTCAGGTCAAAGTTCACGGCATCATCAATATGGCCTGCACCGTATTCGCCGGGGGTCCTAACATCTACCAATTGTACATCTTTGCCAATGACTTCCGCCTTTATGGCCTCCTTGTCAACCCGAGTGATGGTCTTGTCCTGTTGTGATTGGCAAGAAACAACACTTGTAAAGACCATCAGGTACAATGCCCACCTAAAGATAGTTTGCATGGCCCTTTCTTATTTTAAGGTCGAAGGACATATATAGTCGGTTACGGGAACGCCCTCTTTCTTTATATCTTCGAAGCCTCCCGATACATCTACCAAGTTATGGATACCCCTACTCTTTAAAATGGAAGCGGCGACCATGCTTCTGTATCCGCTACGGCAATGGATGTAAAAGGTTTCTTTTTCTGGGAATTCAGCCAAATGATCGTTTAGGTAATCCAATGGTGTCAAATGGGCATCCACCACATGCTCTGCCTTATATTCCGATTCCTTTCTTACATCGAAGACCGGAACTCCTTTATCCACCATTTTCTTAAACTCTTTGGCATCCACATTGGGAACCGTATCATATTCTTTTCCTGCAGCTTTCCAAGCTTCAAGCCCTCCTTTCAAATATCCCAAAGTATGGTCAAAACCAACCCTGGAAAGTCGAGTAACGGTTTCCTCTTCCTTGCCTTCGGGAACCACCAAAAGAATAGGTTGCTCCACATCGGCAATCAGGGCTCCTACCCAAGGTGCAAAACTACCGTTCAAACCAATAAATATGGAACGTGGCACATGGGCTTTCGCAAAATCGTCTTGGTGACGCACATCCAATACAATAGCACCGGTTTCATTAGCCGCCACTTCAAAAGCATCTGGACTCAAAGCGTGGGTTCCCCTGTTCAATACAACATCGATATCCTCATATCCCTCTTTGTTCATTTTCACATTCATCGGGAAATATTGAGGTGGGGGCAACAGTCCTTCCGTTACCTCATCAACAAACTCTTCCTTGGTCATGTTGGCACGAAGGGCATAGTTCATTTTTTTCTGGTTGCCCAAGGTGTCCACGGTTTCCTTCATCATGTTCTTACCACAGGCAGAACCTGCCCCGTGTGCGGGGTATACAATGACATCATCTGCCAACGGCATGATCTTGTTGCGCAAACTTTCGTATAAGGTACCTGCCAATTCTTCCTGTGTCATGTGGGCGGCTTTTTGGGCCAAATCTGGTCTTCCCACGTCACCAAGGAATAAAGTGTCACCGCTAAAAATGGCATGGTCCTTTCCATTTTCATCAATCAACAAAAATGTGGAACTCTCCATCGTGTGTCCGGGAGTGTGCAATACCTTGATGGTTACCTTGCCCAATTGAAACTCTTGACCATCCTCGGCAATAATGGCATCAAAAGCCGGTTTTGCCGTGGGACCGTATACAATGGCAGCTCCTGTTTCCTTTGCCAAGGTTACGTGACCACTGACAAAGTCGGCATGGAAATGCGTTTCAAAAATATACTTGATCTTTGCTCCATCTTCCTTGGCTTTTTTGATATAAGGCTTTACCTCTCTCAAAGGATCCACAATAGCGGCTTCCCCTTCACTTTCTATGTAATAAGCCCCTTGGGCCAAGCATCCGGTGTAAATTTGTTCAATCTTCATGTGATAATGGTTTTTACCAAATATAAACTTGTGTTGCGTAATGTTCTGTGACCTAAGTTACAAAGTCTTTCTCCCAGACTGCAGGGATACCTTTTTTTGTATCATGGTCCGTTCCTTATGTTCCAAACAGCAATCCACGGCCTCAAAGGTCTGGGCAAACAGGTTTTCTTCGCCCAAAATTTGAATCAGGCCACTACTATAAAGTATGTCCCTGGTAGGTCCAATGGCACCGGCAATCAGGAATTTGATGCCTTTTTCCCTAAGGTCCAAGATAATACGCTCCAGCATAACGGCCGCACTGCTGTCTATATAGTTGATGGGTTCGGCATTCAACACAATGGCCTTTAAACCGCTCCCTTTCTTTTCAATCTGTTGGTATAACTGTTTTTTGAAATAATCCTTGTTCCCAAAATAGAGCTGTGCATCAAACCTTAAGACCAGCTTATCGCCTTCAATTTCCACTTCTTCCGAAAAACGGTCAATATTCTTGAAGTAATTCGTCCCTTTGATCCTTCCCAAAATGGCAATATGGGGTTTGGATATTCGATAGACCAACAATAGCAGTGAAAGCAATACACCTAAAATGATCCCCTCGATCAATCCAATGAAAAGGGTCATCAAAAAAGTGGCGTTCAACAAGATGAACTCATCCTTTCTATGTTTCCAGAGCATCAATGGGTATTTGACATCTATCAATCCAAATACCGATACGATTATGATGGCACCCAGTACTGCCGTGGGCAAATTGTAAAACAAAGGTGTCAGGAACAGTAAAACACCGGCAACCAAAAGGACGCTAAAAATAAGGGCCATGGTTGTCTTGGCTCCTGATTGATCGTTGACCGCCGTTCTGGAAAAGCTCCCTGATACGGAAAAGGAGTTAAAGAATGACCCCAATATATTGGCGGTACCCAAAGCTCTCAGTTCTTGATTGGCGTCCAATTCGTACTCCGGATGTCTTTCCTCCGCTGTTTTTGCGATTGAAATGGATTCCATAAACCCAAAAAGGGCCACCGTGATGGCAATGGGAAACAACTGTCCTGCCTTATCCCATAAAATGGGTGGGGATTGAAAAGCTGGCAATCCTTTTGGGACTTCCCCAACAATACGAATACCGAGTGTTTCCAAACCAAAAAAAGTAACCGTCAAAATGCCTAATACCACCATCAGCAACGGGGTGGGTATCTTCTTGCTGATCTTGTTCAAACCAAGGATCAGAAGAATGGCCAAAACACCAAAAGCCAAGGTATAGGGATTAATATCCCCCAGACTGCCCACAATGTTCCAAACCAGTTTGTAAATTTTGCTCGATTGTTCAAAATCGGTTCCCAAAATATGCTTCAATTGTCCCAAGCCTATAAGTATGGCGGCGGCGGAAGTAAAACCACTAATGACCGGTTTGGACAAAAAGTTGACAAAAAAGCCCATTTTCAAAATCCCCAATAGAAGCTGGACCGAACCTATGAGCAAGGTGAGAAAAAGGACGGCCTGTATGTAATCTTCCGTTGTTGCCAAATGCAAAGTCCCGATCCCTGCTGCCACCAACAAGGAATCCATGGCCACCGGGCCAACACCCAATTGTCTCGATGTTCCTGTGAGGGCATATATAAACGGTGGAACCAATGCCGCATATAGTCCATAAATGGGTGGCATCCCTGCAATCATGGCATAGGCCATTCCCTGGGGCACAAGCATGATGCCTACGGTGATCCCCGCAATTAGATCCCCAAATAACAATGAGCGATCATACGTGCGAATCCACGTTAAAAAAGGAAAGAACCTTTTAAGCATGTGATTGTTTTTGCGCAAAAATATAGTGCCTAATGGCGATTCACAGTAACAAAGGGCACACTCACAGGTCTAGCACATGAATGTAGCTTCTGTGTAGTTTCACCTTCTTCATTTTTTCCAACTTTTTCAACAATCTGGAAACCACCACCCTAGAGGTATGCAGATCATACGCTATCTCTTGGTGCGTACTTCTTATCTTGTCGTCATTGGTCACCTCTACCTTCTTCTTGAGGTAATCCACCAGTCTTTGGTCCAAATTCTTGAAAGCAATGCTGTCCACGGTCTGCAACAACTCGTTCAAACGGTTATGGTAACTATCGAACACATAATTGCGCCACCCTTGGTATTTGCCCATCCATTCTTCCATCTTCTGAACGGGAACCATGATGATCCTCACATCGGTTTCGGTTATGGCCCTGATCTCACTTTTGGTATGCCCCATACAACAGGCCATGGTCACCGAACAGGTCTCCCCCTGTTCCAAATAATAAAGGAGGAGCTCGTCCCCTTCCTCATCTTCCCTAAGTACCTTTATTGCCCCGGACAAAAGCAAAGGGATATTCCGGATGTATTGGCCAATGTCCATAATGGTCTCCCCGGACGGAACTTCCATCAGTTTTCCCACCTCCATGATCTCATCGATCAAAGGTTGTTCAAAATAGTTGCTGAATATTCCGATTAAATCTTCTTCCATATAGTTGATATAGGTGCCCTAAGGTAACCATTTTAATAAAAAAATTCCTGTTCCAATTTTCAATCTAAATGCAAAACCCACACTAAAAGTGTGGGTGCAATGCAAATTAACGCGAACTAATTAACTGAAAATAAAACTACTTAAACTTATAATTTTAAGGGTTGCCCTTTAATTTCCTTGGCGATGGGCATTCCCAATAATTGTAAAATGGTTGGTGCAAATTGGTTGGAATACAATTGTTCCTCTATTTTGACCTCTCCCATAGGTTGGACGTCCTTACCGAATGTCACCATCCATACCTGGTCTGCCCCTTTGATGTCTGATCCATGGCTTCTCCAAGTATCCAAAGGTTCGGTACCCCTACCATGGTCTGTGGAAATGATGAATATGGTTTGGTCCTTGTAAAAATCATCTTGTTGGGTATAGTCCCACAATTGTTTGATCAGATTGTCTGTATTGTGGGCCGATTTCAAATAGGCCTGATAGTCCCCATCATGTGCAAAATCATCGGTTTCCCCATAGGAAATGTACACCAACTTCGGGTGCTCCTTCTTCATGTGTTCCAAAGCATAGTGATGGGTAAACGCATCCAGCCGGACACTACTCCAAGGGCTTGGCAGCTGCTTCTGTAATTCGTTCAGGAATTTCTCCCTCTCGTTCAAACTTCCGGTTGCTGCTTCAAAACCCGCATTCACGGGAACGCCTGAACGTTCTTCATTGATGATGAAAGGGAACACATCCCAACTGCCAAAAGCGGCCACTTTATTCTTTCCTTCGGGTGTGTTGTTATAGCGCTCCAGAATAGTGGTATTGGGATTCTGCATTTTGGCATTGCTCCGGATATTCTTATCGTCTGCTGCCCCCGTCAAAATTTCATTATAACCTGGATAGGAAAACCACATACCATTGGTTAGGTTCACCTTGCTTCCCAAGGTCCTGTTCCCGTGCAACTGACCCATCTTTTCCACTTGGGTCCATAAAAAAGGCATTAAAGCGACTCTTCTTTCTTGGGGTGTATCCCTCCAGAAAGCCTCTTTCAATATATCCGCCTCATGAACGTATTCCTTGTTTCCGATCAAGAGCGAATCGGCCCCAGTGAACAACTCTTGCCAACGATACCCATCCAAGGTGACCAAGATCACTTTGGTATTGTTGTCTTGGGCACTGACCTGTAGAAAAGCTGCCAAGGCAGCCATCAAAAGCAATATCTTATTTTTCATTTTCTATTTTGTTTTAAATGATGCTGTTTCGGACCAATCACTCCAATTTAGGTTTTGGTCGCGGTACCGAACCCTCCAGTAATAGGTAGTGGCCGGTTTCAATCGTTTGGTCTTTTCATCGGTAAGGTCGTCATTTTTTTGGCGGTCTTCCTCATAATACCAGTTCTCATATTGTTTCCAGCTGTCCAAGGCCAATTTTTCAAAATCCTTGGTTTCAGAAACCTGCCAATGGGCGGCAGCGTGGAAAGCCCCTCTCAACGGACTTGAAAAGTTCCCGGCCTTCAACAGGGCAAATTCTTCTTCCACCAGCTCATTGTTGGTAGGCGAAACGGTCTTGGGGGCTTCAGGTTTCTTTTCCAACCGCCAAATGGTGATGCTATCGCGAAGCTCATTGTTCCTGAACTTATTCTCATTTCCTCTGCTGATTCGTTTGATGGTAAATTTGGGGTCGTTTCGGTTGCCATCCACTTCCACCATCACAAACCCGTACTCATCTTGGGAAACGGTGAACTCATCATAATCGCGACCTTCAAACTCGCCCCAATTATCGATAGCGCCCCCAGCAGTGGCCACATTGACCCAAAGGTGTTTGTGATCCCTAGATTGACCTCTGGAATAGGCGTGGGTGTGTCCAAAGAAATGGACGCTGGGTTTCCCAGTTTTTGTGGAGAACGCCTCCAACATCTTCACCACTTTTCCCGTGGACTCCTCTTCCCCTGGAATCCAAAGTTCCGATTTATGGGGATGGTGCAATTGTGCGAACACAAAATCGATGTTATTGTCCTTTTCGGTGTCGGCCAAAACCTTTTCCAACCACTCATATTGTTCCCTAAGATTCCGGTAGCCTTCGTTGGAGTTAAGACCGATGATACGGGTATTGCCATAATCCTTGTACCACCAATGCTCTGCATAAGCCGGCGTTCCGTTCTCCGGCAAGCTGAAATATTTGAAATAGAATACCGAGTTACGCTCGTGGTTCCCTAAAACAGGATATACGGGAACCTCGGCAAAAAGTTTTTGGGCCGGGTCAAAAAAATGTTCTTTCCATTGGTAGTATTGACTCCCGCTTTGTACCAGATCACCCGGAATCATGACCATGGCCAGATTATCGGGCAATTTGCCGCCGTATTCCTTTTCCAAATATTGAAGAACGCCTTGGTTCACTACTTCCGAAAATTTGTTCGGGTTTTGGCTGTCGTACTGCATATCGCTCATGGCAACTATGTTGAACGATTCCTCATCACTGGCAAAGGGTGGGGTCTTAAATTGAAAGATGTCGGATTTTATCTTCCCTGTTTTCACGCGATAGTAGTATTCGGTGAAACGCTCCAAACCTGTCAACTTTACGGTATGGATGCGGGAATCTGAAAAATTGATGTCCTCAGCCTTTCCTTCGGCCTTTTTGCCCAGTTTTGGGGAGGTTCCATACTCCACTATGCTTTCCTCCCCACTGGAAGTTTCCCACATAATGGTCATGGAATTGGGCTCGGCATCCTGCAAATAGGGCTGCACCAAGATTTCTGTTTCTTGCTGCGCTGCCAATTGTGCAATGCCGGCAAAAACTATGATAAAAAGTTGGTTGATTTTTTTCATTAGGCGATGTCGTTGGTTTTTAAAAAGGCCTCATTCAAAATTTCCAAGGCTCGTTCAAGTTCTTCTCTAGCTATGGTCAATGGTGGTGACAGTTGCAATACATTTCCTTTGGAAACCTTGAAACTCAGCCCGTTTCTAAGGCATTCGTACATGATTTCCTCAGCTTCCGTGGTTGCTTTTTCTTTAGTGGTGCGGTTGGTGACCAACTCTATTCCCCATAAAAGTCCAGCTCCGCGCACATCCCCGATCAAGGAATATTTGCGGTGCATTTTATAGAGCGCTTTCTTCATGAATTCCTCGTCATCCTTCACCTTTTGAAGTAAATTCTCTTCTTCAATGATTTCCAAAAGGGTCAATCCGGCCACCGAACCCAAAGGGCTTTTCTCATGGGTGTAATGCCCCAAGGAAATATGCCCAAACTTGTTGTACTCCTCTCGGGTGACAATGGCTGCTTGGGGGATGATCCCTCCACCCAATCCCTTTCCCAAACAAAGGATGTCCGGTTCAACACCAAACAATTCATAGGCGAACATTTTTCCGGTCCTTCCGAAGGCAATCGGTATTTCGTCCAAAATCAACAACACCCCATGCTTGGTACAGAGCTCACCGGCCTCTTTCCAAAACGTTGCAGAAGGAATCTGCACATCGGTATTGCGGATGGTCTCTGCCAAAAAGGCTCCAATGCCATCATCTTTGGACAACACAAACTCCAAATATTCCAAGGCTTTGTCCTCATTGCCTTCAAATATGCCACGATAGGTGATAGGCGGCGGAATGCGTTCCACGCCGGGCATCAATGGCCCCATGTGTTCTTGAAATACAGCTTCACCCCCTACACTGATAGCATCCAAATTGGCCCCATGAAAGGAATCCCAAAAGGTAACCACCTTGTGCTTTCCAGTCACCGCTCTAGCCAATTTCAAGGCGATGCTAATCGCCGAACTTCCATTGGGAGTCAATAGCACGCGGTCGAGTCCGGTTGGGGTCAACGAAGTCAGCTTTTCTGCAAATGCTATGGCTTTTTCATTGGTATACCTTCGGGTGGAAAACGTAAGTTCCTGGAGCTGCCCCATGAGCGCACTTACCATTTTAGGGTGGGAAAATCCGACTTGGTGCACATTGTTCCCATGAAAATCGAGATACCGCTTTCCCGAAACGCTCTCCAAATAGGAGCCTTCACAATTCTTCAAGACGTCCAAACAAGGAGTGGACATGGATTGGTGCAAAAAATACTGGGCATCCTTCTCCAACAATTCTTTGGTCTG
>JAGQZL010000078.1 GCA_020434915.1 Allomuricauda sp.
AACACATTTACCCTCGTTGCCCTTGCCTATTTTTTCTGTACAGCATTAAGTGCGCAAACCTTTGAAAAGGCCAAGAATTTTCAAAAATTCAACGGCTATTTCAATTTCTACTACGACGATAAAACCGATAAAATCTATCTCCAGGTAGATGATTTGGAAAAGGATTTTCTCTATGTCTATTCCTTGAGTAGTGGGATTGGAAGCAATGATATAGGATTGGACCGAGGCCAACTAGGAAACGAACAGGTGGTTTTCTTTAAAAAGGCAGGCACCAAATTACTTTTGGTACAGCCCAATTTAACCTATAGGGCCATTACCGACAATGAATTGGAACGCAAATCTGTGGAACAAGCATTTGCCAAGTCCATTTTGCACGGTTTTAAAATTGAGGAAGAATCCAAAGGAAGTTATTTGATAGATTTTACTGATTTCTTGATGCGGGATGCCCATGGGGTTTCCAACAGGTTGAAACGTTCAAAGCAAGGTTCCTATAGTTTGGATGCCAGCAAGAGTGCCTTGGCTTTCGAACGTACCAAGGCTTTTCCAAAGAATGTGGAATTTGATGTCACCTTGACTTTTAAAGGAAATCCAGAAGGAGGATGGATTCGCTCCGTGACACCGGACCCAAGTTTGGTAACTGTGGCGCAACATCATTCCCTTATTGAATTGCCGGACGATAAATACCAAAAAAGGGAATTCGACCCCCGAAGTGGATCCTATCCTTTTTCCTACTATGATTATTCCACACCGGTACAGGAGCCTATATTGAAACAATTTGTGAGACGTCACCGTCTGAAGAAAAAAAATCCAAATGCAGCAGTCAGTGAGGCAGTGGAACCAATAATCTATTACTTGGACAACGGGACGCCCGAACCAATCCGTTCCGCATTGTTGGAAGGCGGTAAATGGTGGAACCAGGCTTTTGAAGCAATCGGTTACAAGGATGCATTCCAGATGAAGATATTACCAGATGATGCCGATCCGTTGGATGTTCGTTACAATGTAGTGCAGTGGGTACACAGATCTACACGGGGATGGAGCTACGGAGCCAGCGTAATCGACCCGAGGACAGGTGAGATTCTTAAAGGACATGTAAGTTTGGGAAGTCTGCGTATCCGTCAGGATTTCATGATCGCGCAAGCATTGATGAACCAGCCTTTTGCGGAGCGTGATGACAATTACCAACCCATGCTGGAAATGGCCTTGGCACGGATCAGACAGTTATCCGCCCACGAAATTGGGCATACACTTGGGTTTGCGCATAATTTTGCGGCAAGTACCAACAACAAGGCCTCAGTGATGGATTATCCGCATCCACAAATAGATTTGAATGGAAATGAAATCAGTTTTTCCAATGCATATGATACCGGTATAGGGGAGTGGGACAAGGTCATTGTAGCTTATTCCTATTCTGATTTTCCCACCAATACCAATGAGCGAAATGCCCTGAACGCTATTTTGAAAAAGGCACAGGATGATGGACTGCGCTATATCTCCGATCAAGATGCCAGGCCCACCGGGGGTGCCCATTTATTGGCCCATTTGTGGGATAATGGTAGAAGCCCTAGCCAGGAATTGGACAGAATGATGGAGGTTAGAAAAAAGGCCATGGCCAATTTTTCGGTGGATAACATAAGGACCAATGAAGCGTACAGTACTTTGGAAGATGTTTTTGTGCCGCTTTATTTTTTCCACAGGTATCAAACGGAAGCTGTTTCCAAAATCATCGGTGGACTGGATTACAATTATGCGGTGAAGGGAGATGGACAGTTTGCGGTAAAACCAATCAATGAGGAAGTCCAGGAGCAGGCTCTAAAATCCATTTTAAAGACGTTGGATGCCGAGGTGGTGGCCGTGCCCAAGGATAAACTGGACCTTTTTCCACCAAGGGCCATTGGGTTTAACCGTTCCAGGGAATCCTTCAAGGGAAGAACAGGTGTCAGTTTTGATGCTCTTTCCGTTGCCGAAACCGCTGCGGATATGACCTTGGGATTGTTGTTACATCCAGAACGAGCCTCTCGCCTCATCCAACAGAAAAGCTTGGATAAAGGTCAAATGGGGCTCAAGGAAGTATTGGGAGAAACCATCAAGGAAACCTTTGACCTTTCCCATCGGGATGCCTACGAAGAGGAAGTACAGAACACCATCAATTTTAGGGTCTTGTACCATATTATGAACCTTGCTGCCCATGACGATGTGCATCCACAGGTTAATGCCATTGCCAACGAAACCTTGAAAGACTTGAAAACCCAACTATTGGCAAGTGGTAAAAATGGTATTTCCGTAGAAATGGTACAGCGTATCGATAATTTTATGAAGGACCCTTCAAAATTCAAATTGATTCCTGTGCCGCAGATTCCTGATGGATCACCCATTGGGATGGATTGTAATTAAATTTGTCCAAAATTTTTTGGACACATGTATGAGTATCCGTATTGATTTTATAGCCAAAGTTAAATTTAGGACAGCCAAAGAAGGGGGGAGAAAGTCACCAGCAGTGGAAGGTTATAGACCTGATTTAAAGTTTGAATTTTCTGAGTCTATGTTTATGGCACATCAAAGTTGGATAGAAAAAGACATTGTCTACCCAGGAGATGAAATTCATGCTAGAGTAACTTTAGCATCGCCACATTTGTTAGCAAATAAACTCGCAATAGGCACTGGTTTCACACTTAATGAGGGCATATACATAGTCGGGCATGGACAGATTAAAAAAATTATTAATGCTGATTTAATAAAAGAGGATTGAAGTAAAATTTTATGGAGATTAATTTGATTAGTGACACGGTCACTAGGCCATCACAAGGAATGTTGGAGGCCATGATGTCCGCACAAGTGGGGGACGATGTTTTTAAAAATGATCCTACAGTAAACACTTTGGAAGCCAAAGTGGCCGATTATTTTGGAATGGAAGCGGCCCTTTTCTTTCCCAGCGGCACCATGACCAACCAAACGGCCATTAAAATACACACACAGCCGGGAGACCAATTGATTTGTGATAAGTATGCCCATATCTATAACTACGAAGGGGGAGGAGTAAGCTTTAATAGTGGAGTCTCCTGTAAGTTGGTAGATGGCAATCGTGGCATGATGACATCGGAACAAGTAGAGGCTTCCATCAACCCACCAGATTTTTACCACAGTCCCTTGACTACATTGGTCTGTATCGAAAACACGACAAATAAAGGCGGTGGCGCTTGCTGGGATTTTTCAGAGCTTCAAAAAATACGGGAAGTCTGTGATAAGCACAATTTGAAATACCATTTGGATGGTGCACGACTTTGGAACGCCCTTGTAAAGAAAGGAGAGGACCCCAAAGCGTATGGAAAACTGTTTGATACCATCAGTGTGTGCTTGAGTAAGGGTATGGGATGTCCAGTAGGCTCTGTTTTGGTGGGTAGCCAGGAACATATTGATAAAGCGCTGCGCATACGTAAGGTTTTTGGCGGCGGCATGCGGCAATCCGGGTATCTGGCTGCTGCAGGCATTTATGCCATGGACCACAATATTGACCGACTGGCGGAGGACCACAAAAAGGCAGCTGAAATAGGTGAGGTACTCGCAACATTGGATTTCATTAAGAAGGTGGAACCCATTGAGACCAACATTATCATTTTTGAAATAGATGAATCCAAAATGTCATCCGAAGCCTTTTTGGAGCAGCTGACTAAGAATCAAGTTTCCATTATTGGTATGGGACAAGGCAAATTACGTATCGTTACTCATTTGGATTACACGGATGAGATGCACCAACATTTCCTGAACATTTTGAAAAGCATTGGATGATTTTGTCACTTCGAGCGCAGTCGAGAAGTGGCATACAGGTCTCGACTGCGCTCGACCTGACATTGAAGCACAAGTACCAAGTTCAAGAATATCAAAAAATCCAAATATCTAACAATCCAACCATACGTACCAGTTCTCGATTCATTTCCCCATGCATAGCACTTCAGAAACACTCAAACTGACGGTGTTTTTTACTTCATAAAAGCATCCATGCCAGGAATGTTTGGCATGCCTTCCTTGGCGACGGCGGCCAATTCCGTTTCGTTGACCTGCGTAGCCTTGGCAATGGCCTTGTTAAGGGTGAGTATGAGGTTGTCTTCCAAGTGTTCCTTGTCTTGCAATAGGGAATCGTCAATGGTGATTGATTTTATTTCACGATTGGCGGTCAAGGTCACTTTCAACAACCCATCGGAAGATTGCTCATCAATCAATACAGTGTTCAATCGCTCCTTGGTGGCTTCCACTTTTTTCTGGGTCTCTTTCAATTTCCCCATCATTCCCATTAAATCTCCAAACATAATATCAATTTTAAAACATGTGTAAGGTCAAAAGTAGTAAATTGGTCAAAACACTAAACCATGAAACATACAATTTCAAGAATTCATATTCTGGTTTTATGCCTTATTTTTGCAAGCTCTTGCAAAAACAGTAAAGACGAGTCCATGAACATAACTCCCCCTGTGGCACCCAAACATCCAACAAAATTGGAAAAGCACGGAGATGTCCGCATTGATGATTACTATTGGATGAACAATAGGGAAGATCAGCAGGTACTTGATTATTTGAACGCCGAGAATGACTACTATCAAAAAATGACAGCCCACACGGCCACATTTCAGGAGGAGTTGTTTGCGGAAATGAAAGGGAGAATCAAGGAGGACGATTCCTCTGTTCCCTATAAATTGGATGGCTATTGGTACATTACCCGATATGAAGAGGGCAAGGAATATCCAATCTATACCCGAAAAAAGGAAAGCTTGGACGCCGAAGAGGAATTATTGTTCGATTGCAACCAAATGGCCGAGGGACATGACTTTTTCAACTTACGGGGAATTTCGGTGAGTCCGGACAATACCTTGGCAGCCTTTGGAACGGATACCATTTCCAGAAGGCAATACAATATCCAGATTAAAAATCTACAGACAGGTGAAATCTATCCAGATATCATCAACAATACCACGGGAAGTTCTGTTTGGGCCAGTGACGGAAAAACGTTGTTCTATACCAAAAAGGACCCTGTTACCTTGCGTTCCGACAAGATTTACAAGCATGTTTTGGGCACTCCAGCCAAAGATGATGTGTTGATTTTTGAAGAAACGGACGATACCTATAGCACATTTGTATACAAAACCAAGTCAAAGAAATTCATTGTCATTGGTTCTGGAAGTACTTTGACCACGGAATACCAAATTTTGGATGCGGACAATCCTGATGGGGAGTTCAAGATTTTTTCCCCTCGAGAAAAAGGGGTGGAGTATTCCATTTCGCACTACAATGGTAATTTCTATGTATTGACCAACAAGGATGGGGCCACCAATTTTAAATTGATGGTAACGGACGAGGAACACACCACTTCGGAAAATTGGAAGGAATTTATTCCACATCGGGAAGATGTGTTATTGGAGGATATTGAAATCTTTAAGGACTATTATGTGCTCACCGAAAGGGAAAACGGCCTTAACCAAATGAAAATCGCCAAATGGGACGAATCTGATAGCTATTACCTGCCTTTTGATAGTGAAACGTATGTGGCAGGCCCATCCACCAATTTGGATTTTGACACCAAGGAACTGCGCTATTATTACAATGAAATGGGAGCTCCCTATGCCATTATCGACTTTAATATGGAAACCAAAGCTAAAACTGTGTTGAAGGAACAAGAGGTTTTGGGTGGTAAATTTGATAAGGACAATTATAAAACAGAACGGCTTTGGGCTACGGCAAGGGATGGAAAAAAGGTCCCTATCTCTTTGGTGTATCGAAAGGATACTCCGTTGGATGGCACCAGTCCACTGTTACAATACGGCTATGGTTCGTATGGAGCAACGATTGACCCCTATTTTTCTTCCGTACGATTAAGTTTGTTGGATAGAGGTTTCATCTATGCCATTGCGCATGTACGTGGAGGTGAATATTTGGGCAGACCTTGGTACGAGGATGGAAAACTGCTCCACAAAAAAAATACTTTCACAGATTTTATTGATGTTTCCCAGTTTTTGATCGATCAAAAATATACCAGTCCAGAGCATTTGTACGCGATGGGCGGCTCAGCAGGTGGATTGTTGATGGGTGCGGTGGTCAATATGGCCCCAGAATTATATAATGGTGTGATTGCCGGCGTTCCCTTTGTGGATGTAGTCACAACCATGTTGGACGATACTATTCCATTGACCACAGGAGAGTATGATGAGTGGGGAAATCCCAATGATAAGGAGTACTATGATTACATCAAATCATATTCACCGTATGACAATGTGGAGGCCAAGGCATACCCCCATCTGTATGTGTCTACAGGACTACACGATTCGCAGGTACAATACTGGGAACCAGCAAAATGGGTTGCCAAATTACGAGAGTATAAGACCGATGGAAACCAATTGTTTTTGGACACGAACATGGAGGCTGGACATGGCGGGGCTTCAGGTAGATTTGAAGCTTTGAAAGAGACCGCGAAGGAATATGCCTTCATTTTAGACCTCGAAGGGAAAGTCCTTTCAAAATAAAATAGTATTTTTGCAGTGAACAAATTTCTAATAGCTAGGGATTTGCTCCTTACCTAATACCAGTTATGAAGAAACAGATAAATGCGTACAGCAGTATCCTAGACCTAATTGGAAGTACCCCCTTAGTCAAGCTTAACAAGATTACAGCCCCACTTACCGGAAACTTCTATGCGAAATTGGAAGCCTTCAACCCTGGACATTCCTCCAAGGACCGAATTGCCATTCACATTATTGAAGAAGCAGAAAGAAAAGGCATCCTAAAACCAGGTAGTACCATTATTGAGACTACATCTGGAAACACTGGATTTAGTTTGGCCATGGTCAGCATTGTAAAAGGTTACAAATGCATTTTGGCCGTGAGTTCAAAATCTTCACCGGATAAAATCGATATGTTGCGCTCCATGGGCGCCAAGGTATACGTTTGCCCGGCACACGTAAGCGCAGATGATCCACGTTCGTATTATGAAGTGGCCAAGCGTTTGCACAGTGAAACAGCCAACTCCATTTACATCAACCAATATTTCAACGAGTTGAACATTGATGCCCATTATAGTTCCACGGGACCTGAAATTTGGGAGCAGACCAATGGTCAGATTACGCATTTGGTTGCCTGTAGTGGAACCGGAGGTACCATTTCCGGGATTGCTCGCTATTTGAAGGAGCAAAACCCCAATGTGAAGGTATTGGGTGTTGATGCCTATGGTTCCGTGTTGAAAAAATACCACGAAACAGGAGAATTTGACCATAATGAGGTGTATCCCTATCGTATTGAAGGTCTAGGGAAAAACCTTATTCCAACCGCTACGGATTTCAATAGTATTGACAGATATGTAAAGGTTACTGATGGTGAAAGTGCCCACATGGCCCGTAAATTGGCCCAAACGGAAGGTATTTTCGCAGGGTATACCAGTGGTGCCGCACTTCAGGCACTGTTCCAGTTGGATACAGAAGGTGAGTTTACTTCAGACAGTAATGTGGTGGTAGTATTCCCCGATCATGGATCTAGGTACATGAGCAAGGTCTACAGTAACGAATGGATGGAAAACCAAGGGTTTTTCGACATTCAAAATGCGGAAGTGCCAGAAAAGATAGAGTACATCAAATAATGATGACTTCGCGATAACAATTAGGAACGGCAATGAAAAACATTGCCGTTTTTTATGTCAAAAAATCATTGTGTGAGCAATGTAAAAATATATACTTTTGCAGTTGAATCAAATTTAATGTAGATGAGAGATTTATTTGATAGAATCATTGAGAACAAAGGACCTTTGGGAAAATGGGCCTCGCAGGCCGAAGGATATTTTGTATTCCCAAAACTGGAAGGACCTATTTCCAACAGAATGAAATTCCAGGGAAAGGATGTCATAACGTGGAGTATCAATGACTATCTGGGTCTCGCAAATCTACCGGAAATCAAGAAAGTGGACGGTGAAGCGGCTATGGAGCATGGAGCGGCTTACCCTATGGGTGCCCGTATGATGAGCGGCCATACCGATTTTCATGAGCAACTCGAAAAAGAATTGGCAGAGTTTGTCCATAAAGAAGCTTCTTACCTGCTAAACTTTGGATACCAAGGCTTTATGTCAGTTATTGATGCATTGGTGGCCAAGGACGATATCATTGTATACGATGTGGATTGCCACGCCTGTATCATTGATGGCGTTCGTTTGCACATGGGCAAGCGTTTCACTTTTAAGCACAACGATCCAGAGAGCTTGGAGAAAAACTTGGAGCGTGCCACCAAAATGGCCAATGAAACCGGTGGTGGTATCTTGGTGATTTCCGAAGGTGTTTTTGGAATGCGCGGGGAACAAGGAATCCTAAAAGAGATTGCGGCCCTTAAAAAGAAATTTCAATTCCGTTTGTTGGTAGACGATGCGCATGGTTTTGGAACTTTGGGCAAGACTGGAGCTGGGGCAGGAGAGGAGCAAGGTGTTCAGGACGATATTGACGTCTATTTGGCCACTTTTGCCAAATCCATGGCCGGAATTGGGGCCTTTGTAGCCGCTGACAAGGAAATTATCGAATACTTGAAATACAATCTTAGGTCACAGATGTTCGCAAAATCATTGCCAATGGTGTATGTGAAAGGTGCCTTGAAAAGATTGGACATGCTACGTTCCAAACCCGAATTGAAAGCAAAGCTTTGGGAGAACGTAAATGCGCTTCAAAACGGATTGAAAGAACGTGGTTTTGACATTGGAACCACCTCTAGCTGTGTTACTCCGGTGTATCTGAACGGAAGTATCCCCGAAGCCATGGCCTTGGTGAAAGACCTTCGTGAAAACCATGGAATTTTCTGTTCCATAGTAGTATACCCGGTAATTCCAAAGGGATTGATATTGTTGCGCTTGATTCCGACCGCTACACACACCATGAAGGACATTGAGGAAACCTTGGACGCTTTCTCATCCATCCGTGAGCGTTTGGAAAACGGGACCTACAAAAGACTTTCAGCGGCCGTTGCAGCTGCGATGGGGGAGTAACTACCTTTTAATTTAATGGAATGGTAACCCCGATTGCCATGGCACCAACAAACTGTTCGGCGCTTGGATGAAAGTAATAGGTAAATGCCAAATCCACTAAGTGTTTAGGACCTAATTCCAAACCCAAAGAAAATGGAATGTGGAACTGTGCCCCTTTTTCTTCAATATTTGTCAATAAGGTTACGGTCTGAAATTTTCCAATAGAAAGACCTACACCACCTTCCAAATAAGGGGCTACCCATGGTATTGGGGCCGTAATCCGTGCTTTTCCTCCAAGCAAGAGTGCATGGGCACTTATCTTTTGTCCTGTTTCATCATCTCCATTCTCTTTGGCTAAAATGAGACCCATGTATGGCCGTAAATCCAGCCATTTGGCAGCTGTAAGCACTAATTCTCCTTGTGCATAAAAACCAGTTGCCTGTGCAGAGGTGTCATCATAGGGAACACTGATCCCTAATCCGATGGATGCATCAATAGCTTTTTCTTTTATGAACTGTGCGCTTATGGTTGACAACGCTAAAAGGAAAATTGTGAAACAGGCGGTTAGTTTCATTTTATGATAGGATTGGGAATTAAAAACTCTCTTCATAACATCTTAAACTATATATGAACTATTGCCTAGTAAAGACTAGCGAGTTTTCCTCTGTGAAAGCTGTAGGTCTTTGGTTTTGAAAGTTAATGGCAAATTTCATGGTGTTTTCATCCAGAAATTCAGCAATGCAAAGCAATCTATTTTCTTCACCTGTGTCTAATATGGTCAATATCAAGTCAACCTGTATGGGTTTCACATTTTCACTGACTTTGTACGTCACGGTACCCATTTTACCATCGTATTCAAATTCTTTTCCGCCAAAGATTTGACCACGAATCTCAAAATGTGCATATCCATCGGGATCAAAATTGATATAACCGATTTCGCCCTGATCTTCTCCCTTCCATTTGCCATAAAGTTGACTTTTGTCCGATGATGGATTATAAGAAAGTAGTAGAAAAGCGATGATGGGGAAGAGTAACTTGTACATGTTATTTTTTGTAAAATGAATACTAATTGCAATTTACCTTATTTCGCTGAAGTGCATATTGGGTATTGCCCCTGCGCCACCTTCCCTGCCTAATGTCATTGATATTGAATGCATTTACGGTGGTTTCCCCATTGAAATATTGTAGATAAACCGCAGGCTGACCTTGATAGGATACCAATTTCCAATACCCTGCCTTGCTACCTTTGGATGCTCCGTGCGCATTGCCGCCATAGTTGCCCTCTACACTAAACGAACCGTCATAATTGATGGTAAATGTACCATTGGCACAAAAATTTACATACGTGATGGAACTGGCCATGCTATCGTTCACATAGGATGTGCGCTGGTAAAAAACCAACTGGCTGCCCGCCACAATGTTCTGGATTTCTTGGTTGTTCAAATCAGGGTATGGGGAAGAGATGTTGGCGTTCCCACTGGATTGTCCATTTCCGTATCCTCCATAACCGCTATTATTGGTAGAATTGTTTTGCTGGTTGTTTGCAGTACTGAAATCCACCATATAGGGAGTCAGATCAAATGCTCCCAGACTGTGTTGGTCTGAATATTTGTAATAGGATTCATTATACCCTGTGGCTGCAAAAGTCATGTTGGTGCCACTCAATTGTGCACTAAAATCAATAGGGCCGCTTAGACCATAGATCTTACCTTGGAGTTGATTGCCGGATCGTTCTGCACGTATGGCAAAGCTGGCACCTGCTGTCGCCAGCATGCCATGCAGTTCCTGTCCTACTTGCTTAAACTGAATTGAAATTGAATTATTGCCATTTAAAAAGGTTCCTTCAAAAGAAGAGGTTTGTCCCGTAACGGCAAGACCCGTCAACATCAGTCCGAATAGAATGACTATTTTATTTTTCATGCTTTTTTTAAGGGTAATTTCGCAATTCTTGCTGGTTATGAACGGTATTCATGTATCAATCGACCGGAATTGCCCATGAATGGTTATCCAGACCCTTCTGCTGGAAAACTTTCAGCCCTTAAAAAGTCATTTTAAAACAAGTCAACGGAGATCTAGGTGGTTTTCCTTAACTCGAAAATATCCTTACGTCTATCTTTCAGGTTGCGTACACTGCCAAACTCATGCAATTCCCTCAAAAGGTCAATATCCACATCCGCAATTAGGATCATTTCCGTGTTGGGTGTGGCCTCTGCCTTTATTCCATTGGTAGGAAAGGCGAAGTCACATGGAGTGAACACCATGGATTGTGCAAATTGGATATCCATGTTGTGTACATTGGGCAGGTTGCCCACACTGCCCGCA